>NC_015977.1:27500-327500 GCF_000225345.1 Roseburia hominis A2-183 | reverse complement strand
ATACATGTCTGCCCTTCGTCGTCGCCATATAAATTTTAGCGCCCGGGTTCTTCTCGCAGAAATCTTCCCAGTTGACATAGGTGGTCACATCCAGTTCACTCCAGTAATCCATGCCCGCACGCTTGATTGCTTTCTCATCCAGATGGAATCCCAGCGGTTCGATCAGGTGCAGTCTTGTCCCTGTCGCCACGCACGTTCTGCCGATATTTCCGGTGTTTGCCGGAATCTCCGGCTCATATAATACAACATTCAGCTTTGCCATGTCAGTCTCCATTCGGGAGGAAACGCCCTCCTCCCTTTTTCTTATGATCTCTTGCGAAGATCTGTGATAAACGCCTCCATGCGGTTCATCGCCTTCTTCAGGTTATCCAGCGAGTAAGCATAGGAAATGCGCACAAATCCCTCTCCGCAGTCTCCGAACGCAGTGCCCGGGACAACGGCTAATTTCTGCTGATTGAGCAGCTCCGTCGCAAATTCTTCGGACGTCATTCCGAACTCCTTGATGCACGGGAACACGTAAAATGCGCCAAACGGCTCAAAACAGGACAATCCCATCTCTTTAAACCGGTGCAGCAGATAGCGGCGTCTGCCGTTATACTCCTCGCGCATGGCAGCCACATCCTCATCTCCGTTGCGCAGTGCCTCCACGCCCGCATACTGGCTGGTGGACGGCGCACACATAATCGCGAACTGATGAATCTTTAACATCTGCTCGATGATGATGCGCGGTCCGCACGCATACCCCAGACGCCAGCCTGTCATGGCATGGGATTTGGAGAAACCGTTGATCACGATCGTCCGGTCACGCATTCCCTGCAGGGAGGCAATCGTCACATGCCGCTCCAGATACGTCAGCTCCGAGTAGATCTCGTCGCTAATGACATAAAGGTCGTGCTCTCTTACGATGTCCGCGATCTTTTCCAGATCTTTTTTCTCCATAATGGCGCCGGTCGGATTATTCGGGAACGGCATCACCAGAAGCTTGGTCTTCGGTGTGATGGCAGCCTCCAGCGCTTCCGGTGTCAGACGGAATTCATTCTCCGCCTTCAGCTCAATGATCACCGGAACGCCTCCTGCAAGCACGGCGCACGGCACGTAGGACACGTAGCTCGGCTGCGGGATTAAAACCTCATCTCCCGGATCAAGCATGGCGCGCATCGCCGCATCGATCGCCTCGCTGCCTCCGATCGTCACCATGATCTCATGATCCGGATCATAGGACACCCCGTAATGCCGGTCCAGATAATGGTCGATCTCCACTTTTAATTCCTTGAGTCCGGCATTGGATGTATAGTGTGTCTTTCCTTTTTCCAGGGAATAAATACCCTCGTCGCGGATATGCCACGGGGTATCAAAATCCGGCTCGCCGACACCCAGAGAGATCGCGTCCTTCATCTCATGGACGACGTCAAAGAACTTTCGGATACCAGACGGCTGGATCGTTGTGATTGTCTTATTTAACGGATCTCTCATCTTACATCTCTATCCTTTCATCTTTGGGCTGCTCTGCCATTACGGTTCCATGATCCTTATACTTCTTCAGGATGAAGTTGGTCTTCGTGCTGAGCACGGAATCCAGCGGGGAAAGCTTATCAGACACGAACTGCGAAACCTCGCGCAGGGTCTTTCCCTCGATCGTCACCATAAAATCAAAGCCTCCGGAGATGAGGTAAACGGAATTGACCTCCGGATAGTTGTAGATCCGCTCTGCCACCTTGTCAAAGCCCATGCCGCGCTGCGGTGTCACACGGACCTCGATTAACGCGGTCACCTTCTCAATGCCCGCTTTATCCCAGTCGATCAGTGTGTGGTAGCCGCAGATAATGTGCTCCTCTTCCATTTTCTCAAGCTCATTCATAACCGTTGTCTCATCGACACCGAGCACAATGGCAAGCTCCTTTAAGTCAATCCGGCTGTTCTTCTCTATAAATGTCAAAATCTTTTCACGCATCGCTTCTTCTCCTTTATATCGCCTTATATAATTCGTCCGCCTTCGGAGGCTCCAAAAATCTGCGCTCCTCCTCGTTCAAAAGGACGCGGTCGTTCCCCGCGGTTGCCTTTCCGATAATCGTTGCAGGGATTCCTGCCTTCTCCAGTTCTCTTACCAGCAGATTGCCATCCTCTGCCGCCATCAGCATACAGCCGCTGGAAATCAGCTGGTAGGGGTTGATTCCGAAAAATTCACAGACCTCAATGGTCTCCTGACGGACCGGTATCTTTTTCAAATCGATTTCAAGTCCGACGCCAGATGCTTCCGCCATTTCCCAGAGCGCACCGAATATTCCGCCCTCTGTGACGTCATGCATTGCACTAACGCCAGACTTGACGGCGACTGCGGCCTCTGATTGTACCGATATATAAGCATCCAGTGCTTTTGCCTTCTCGACAAAAGGCACCGAGAACTTTGTCTTTAGTTCTGTCTCTTTTTCCTTTGCGATAATGGAAGTTCCCTCAATTCCGATCCACTTTGTGACAAGAATATCCATACCCGGTCTCGCCCCTCCGGTCGAGATCAGACAGCCATCCTTCACTTTGCCGACACCGCAGACGGAGATCACCGGCTGATTGACCACCGCCGTCACTTCCGTGTGTCCCCCCATCACCTGGATCTTTGCCTTGGCGCAGGCTTCCTCCACTTGTGCCATCATGGCACGCAGTTCGGGCTCCTCCACGCTCTCCGGCAGCAGCACCGTGAGCAGCACGCCCACCGGCTCCGCCCCCGCGCTTGCCAGATCATTCACTGTAATCTGAATCGCAAGTGTCCCGATGTCCTTCGCCGTTCCGGTAATCGGATCTGTGGACATCACAAGCGTCTCATCCTCTGCCAGCTTGATCGCGGCGCAGTCCTCTCCGACGCCGGCTCCTAAGACAACCTCGGGGCGTCTGGTATGTATTTGTTTGAATACGGAGCGCTTCAGTACGCTCTCCGGCAGTTTTCCGATCTTCATCTGTGTTCTCCCGTTTATTTACAGCTTAAGGCTGTCTCTTCTGAGGCAGCCTTAAACAATCTCTTATACTTTTATTCTCCGCCTGTGATCTGGCTCTCATCCACCGTTCCGGTAATCGCCTGCTCTTCCTGCGACGGCTGTTCTACCGGTGCCGGATTTAAGATTGCTGCCGCACTCGCCGCATAAGGTGCAACCGCCGCATTGATGGTTGCCTCATCCCCGGTCGCAAGCGCCGCGCCAATCACCGCAGACACATTCGGGTCTGCTGATGCCGTTCCCACGTTTACAATCTTCGGAGACGCCTTGTAGGTACTCTTATTAAAAATCTCCCGGCTCTCCTCCACACCGTCTACCGTGACAACTTTCCAAAGTCTTGCCACATAGCCGATATGCTTGCCCTGCGCAGTCTTCATATAACCCGCCGGATCTCCGGTCGCCACATACTGTGTGCCCGGATCCTGCTCGGATACCACTTCACTCTCATAGGTCACAACCCGGTTCGACGGTCTCGTGTCATGTCCGTAGATCTTAAAGGTGACATTCTTTCCCTCAGTGTATCCCTCAATATAAATCGGAATGTCCTGATTATTGACAAAACGCAGATCCTTGTAATCGCCTGCAATCGCTGCGTCCATGGATGGCTTCACATAGCTTACGATCATGGAATGATTCGAGCGCTGCGTGATCTCAAGCTCTGCCAGAATGACCGCATTGTACAATGTCGTAGATACCTGGCACACACCGCCGCCGTAGGACTCGACCGTCTGACCGTTCTCATAAGCTCCTGCCAGTTCGTATCCGTTTGCCGCATCCAGCGGTCCGATCGCTTCATAGACGGAAAATTCCTCGCCCGGATAAAGCAGTGTACCATTGATCTTGCTGGTTGCATTGGAGATGTTGTCGCAGCGGTTCTGACCGGAATCCTTGTAATTCGTCGTATAGCTTCCCATCATATCCGTGATCTGCTCCAGATCTTCCTCGCTGCCGCGCGGCTCCACCACTTCCGCCACGAGCTCGATCTCGGCGTTGCCACCGTCCCACTCACTGCTGATATAGTTCTCGATCGCCGCAATGGAATCCTCCACGTTGACCTCGATGCCCTGCTCGCCCTTAATGATCTTAAACGCACCGTTCTCACGAACCAGACCATTATCCACAGCCTCCTGGTTCAGCTGCGCCGCTTTCTCGGAAAGGATGGATGCCACCGCATCGGAATCCACATCCAGTGAGAGTGCAATCACTTTGTCCCCCTGCTGCAGATCCTTCTTGTCCTTGTACCGCTTGATGAGGTTGCCGCTTCTGCCGACATCTATCGCCTCGTCCACCACGTTTAAATTGGAAAAAGATATTCCCAGATCAGCCGCCGTCACGGAAACGCTCTTATCGCCGGTCTTCAATGTCATCTCCGCCGAATCTGCGCTCTCCACGTACGCTTCTACCGCGCTGACCGCTTCTTCCTCCGTCATGCCGCCCACATAAATATTGCCAATATAGACACCGTCCTCAATCGTCTCCGTCCCCTGTGCTCTCATGGAAACCGGTGCCGCCAGCAATGCACAAAGTGCCACCGCACCTCCAAACAATGTCAAAAAACCTGTTCCCTTTTTCATATTCTTCCCTCTGAAATATCTGTTCTCTGCTCTGCTAACGCCTGTTTTGCCAAGCATATACTCTGCTTCCGCTCATTATAGCCCATACGCGCCTTTCTTTTCAAGGTGCATAAACACGAATATGTTTGACTCACTCTGAGATTTTTAGTATATTTTACATGAAAGCAAAACGGCGGAATGCGCTTATAATAACGCTGCAAGCACCGTTGTCAGAAGCATGGCTGCCACAACCACAATGATGATTCCTGCAAGCAGTTTTTTATTCTTTTTTTTACCAAAATCGTACATTTCGTTCTACCACCTTTCCGTTCACGCCCTGTATACCGCGCGAACCTTTTACACTATACCACAAGAAGGGATGATTCTCATGATTTTTTTAGGACTTTTTATCTTTTTTGTATGTATGTTCGCTTATCTGCGCCATAAAAGCACCGCTGCCGAAGAAGCCGCAGCCGAGAGCTTCTGGAACCGCGAGAACGAAGCAAACCACACACGCCGCAAGGACATCAGCGGACTTCCCTATATTACCATACCTCTTGCCGATTTTCCAATGGGTATCTATGACAATCCCGAATTAAAAAAATATGAGGAGACTCTCCAATCGCTTGCCGGACAGAAAATCTTAAACCTCGGCGGCAAGACCAACACCGATCTCAAACTGGAGTACGGCGTTGCCAATCTGGAAACGCTCTCCGCCTGTGACGAGAACTACACCACCCTCTGCCGCACCATCTATGAGTACGCCGAATGTTTGAAAAAGCTCGGTCATGACGCGGAGGCAGTCCGGGTTCTCGAGTACGGCATCAGCTGCGGGTCCGATCACAGCGGAAACTACCGGATGCTCGCAGACTATTATCTAAACGCCAGGGATTCCGCCGCACTCGACCGTCTTCTCGCCTCTGCCAGAGCACTGGAATCCCCCAGACAGAGTGCCATCGTAGCACTGCTCGAGGAAAAAGTAAATGCTTAATCCCGGGGCATCCGCCCGTGCACGGCGATCCAGCGGTCAAGCAGTCTCGACGCCTCACTCCGCGTCATCTGCTCCGGGATCTCCGTCTCCGGGATGCCGTAATGCGCAGCATATTTCTTGAGACCATCCATCTGACGCCCCGTTGCGGGCGTCTGTTTTTTTGTGCGGTAACAGAGCGCATACGGCAGAAACGCCTCCGGCTGTACCGTACCGTACTCCTGTTTTAATCTCTCCAGCACGATTCCGGTCGCCATCGCATCATCGAGTGCACGGTGCGCCCTCGCACGCCCGATTCCGAAATAGGTACACAGGCTTTCCAGATCCTTTTTCTGCTCCGCCGGGAGAAAGCGCCTTGCCAGCTTTAAGGTATCCACGGCATTTCGCTCAAATGTCTGCCTGTGGTTGACCGCCCACTGTTTCAGAAAACTGTAATCAAAAATCACATTCTGACCGACCAGCACATCGTCCCCCAGAAATGTAAAAAATTCCTGCATCGCCTCTTCCGGTTCCCTGCCGTCTGCCGCCATCTCCGGCGTGATGCCCGTCAGTTCTACCACACGCTCTGACAGTTCCCGCCCGCACTTTAAAATAGCGCCATACGTTTCCGTCTGTCTGCCGTCTCTGACGCGCACGGCTCCCACTTCCAGAATGGCATCCGTCTTCGCATTCAATCCCGTCATCTCAAGATCAATGACCACATAATCCTCTAACAATCTATTCTCCCCTCTTTCCGGTTATTCCCCGGAATACTCCAGATATTCATGCTGCGCCTGATGATCGAGCGGATCTCTTCTGGTATAGTCAAATCTCACATAGACCGGATCTTCCAGCCTCTCCGGGAGCGATGCGGTATCCTGTCTGTGACCGGAAAACCGGTAGAAAAACCGCTCAATGTGCGACTGCTTTCCATTTTTACCATACTGACGCGTCATCTGTTTCCATTCATTCGCATCTGCTGCCCACGCGGGTCTGCTTCCGAGATTCTCTCTTTCATACAGGTCATATACCAGACCCTCTCCAAGCACTGGGAGCACCCCCGGCCTACGCTCTTTTGCAAATTCCAGCAGGATCTCCGCCCTGCGCATCCTGGAATGACCCATTCCAAAATAACCGTGCTCCTCATAAAAAGTTCCCAGTTCCGCAAACATGGCAAACGCACTCGCATACTGCGTCTCCAGAAGCCGGATTGCTGTGGCGTACTGTCCGCTGTTGTAATACACCTCGAGCATCTCTTCCACCTGCCGGATGCGAAGGATCTCCCCGAACCCCAGCCAGTTTGTCTTAAGCACCTCATACGGCGGTCTGCTGCGGTAGATCAGACCATACTCTGTGGCATGCTCATACATGTAAGAACCTTTTAGCACTTTTAAAAATCCAAGCTGAAGCTGATTGGGCTTTAACGCGTAAATCTCATCAAACGAACGCGCAAATGTCTCATAGCCCTCATAGGGCAGACCTGCGATCAGATCCAGATGCTCGTGAATATTCTCTTTTTCCTGGATGCTCCTTACTACCGCTTTCAGGCGGTCCAGCTGCATCGTCCGGTGAATCTCGGTGATTGTGGCGTCGTTCGTGGACTGCACGCCGATCTCCAGCTGGATCAGTCCCGGCCGCATCTGACCGATCAGCGCAATCTCCTCATCCGTCAGAAGATCGGCAGATATCTCAAAATGGAAGTTGGTCACGCCATTATCATGTTCGATTAAAAACTTCCAGATCTCCATGGCATGTTCATGCCTGCAGTTAAAGGTGCGGTCCACAAACTTCACCTGCGCGACTTCCTGCTCCAGAAAAAATGCCAGTTCTTTTTTCACCCGCTCCACATCCCGGAACCGCAGTGTCTTTTCCACCGAGGAAAGACAGTAACTGCACCGGAACGGACACCCTCTGCTCGATTCATAATAGATGATGCGGTTCCGGAAATCTTCGACGCCTCCGTAGCAGAACGGAATCCGGTTTAAATCCAGCGGCTCGCGCGCTCCGGTTTTTACAAGGCTCTCTCCGGCACGGTACATGATTCCCTTGATTCCCGAAAGATTCATCTTCTCCGCCATCTCACCGATACCCGCTTTTGCGTAACTCTCGCACAGTTCCAGAAAAGTCTCTTCTCCCTCGCCGACCATCACCCCGGTCACCTGCGGATGCTCCTTTAGAAACGCCTCTGTCTCATAAGACACTTCCGGACCTCCGACCCAGATCGGCACTTCGGGGCAGATCTTGTGGTACTCGTCCATCAGCTGTTCCACATAGTCCAGATTCCAGATATAACAGGAAAAGCAAAGCACATCCGGCTTTGCCTTATAGATTCCTTCCAATATGTAGTCTATCGTATGGTTAATCGTATATTCCCCGATCTCCACCTGCGCCCCGCCGGTGCCATAAGCCTCCGCATAGGCGCGCAGATCATACACTGCCAGATTTGAGTGAATGTATTTTGCATTCACCGCCGTCAACAATACTTTCATCGTCTCACCTGATTCTTGCCCTCTCTTTTTGCGCGGTAAAGAGCAGCGTCCGCCACTTCAAAAAATGCGCTGGCACCCGCATAAGCCCTGTCGTACTCCGCCACACCGATGCTCACGGAAAACGACCGCTCCCCCTGCGGCGTTGTAAACATTTTCTGTTCAAACTCCTGCCGGATCTGCTCCGCCATCTCTTCCGCCTGTCCGACTCCCGCTCCCTTAAATATGATGGCAAACTCCTCGCCGCCATAGCGGGCACAGAATCCCGCCGCGCCTTTGTGTCTGGCGCAGATGTCTGCCACTTCTTTTAAAACGACATCTCCAAACGCATGTCCGTAGGTATCATTGACATTCTTAAAATTATCAATATCGATCACCGCAAGCGAAAAACGCTCCCGGTTCTCCTCGTACCTTCTCTGGTAATACTCTAACTCCTCATAAAAGCTTTCATGGTTGTAGAGCTTGGTCAGGGAATCCCGCTTGGAACGCTCATCGTTCACGATCGCCGAATCGTTGACCAGTTCCAGCGCCACCAGCATACCGCACACCGTTCCCACGAAGATGCTGCCCTCAATAAACGGGGTTGTCAGCGGGAAATAAGAACTGGCAGGTATAAAATAGACACAGTCCAGCACATAGGCTGCAACGAGCAGCGCCGCCTGCACAAGCGTCATGACCTGGTCTTTGTAGAGCGGCGTCAGCAGCATCGGCAGCAACAGAACCATCGGCATCAGCGTCACGCTCGTATGCACCCACGCCATCACAGCCGCGTAGGATGTCAGCAGGAATATGGCGCATCCCGCCATCGCCCGTCTGCTGTATACACGCTTCTGTCTGCCGGTCAGCAGGCGGTACACAAAAAGAAGCAACAGCTGCAGCCCGCTCGGCCGCACAATGAACAGCCATCCATAGCGCAGTCTGCCGCAGTCTGCAGTCGGCTTAAAAAACAGAAACAAAAACAGTTCTGTGATTAACACCACGCCCCAGATCTTCCAGCCCATCGAAAAGAAGCTCGCGCTCCACTCCTTCCAGCTTTCGCCACTCAGCCATTCATAGCTGCTGTCATGTCTGATCTTCTCCATCTTTTCCCCTCATTACGAAACGTAATACTTTCTTCCTAGAATATTATACTGTATCACACCGATTCTTTCAACGACGAGTAAACGCACCCCGATCAGAAAAAACCAGAGACAGCTCCCCAACCGTCTCTGGTTCTATTTGAAATACTCTCCCTCTTTTTAGCACATGATGTGTCTTACAATCACATCGATGCCGGCAATCCAAAGCAGAAGCGCTCCGCCGACATATGCTTTTGTCTTGTGCTGAAATCCCAGATGATAACCCGTATACACGCCAAGCACAACGAATGCAATCGTCATACATACGATGATGATCAGCATCAGCGCAACGTTCGTCCCCAGGAATCCGAATGCGATCCCCGCAAGCAGCGTATAGATGCTTGTCACCGCAGTCATCCTCAGGAACTTTTTCACATCAAGGCTCTCCTCCCGGCGCTCATTGACCCATTCGTTCTTGATTGCCTTCGCAATCAGACGGATGCCGAGTCCGAAAAAGATCACCGCCGCAATCACAAGTCCTACAAAATTCTCATCGTGTGCCAGCTCATTTCTGTAAAGGAGACCGGACAGATAGTTCCCGAGCGCCAGCGCGCAAAGCTGCCATACAGCGATCAACGCGCAGATGACGGACAACTGTTTTTTGTCCACTTTTGCGACCAATGCGCCCTGGCACTCCATCGCCGCGAAAATATCAAGCGACACTCCCGCTATAATCAGAACATTCTCTATCCAGTTCATTTCCGTCCTCCCTCACATGACTCCTTATTATTATACTCTCTTCTTACAATATTTCCAGAACAAATACGGATTTATTGAGACAATTTTCATTAGTCCTCTTTCACCGCATCTGTCTTGTAGATGAACTTAATGCTTCCGTTCACGCCGTCCGCAATATCCGTGTAGGTCTGATAGTCCTCACCGGCATCCAGAACCGCCTGGATACGATCCATCAGAGGCTCAATATCACCGTGGTAGGAATTTAAGATCTTCTCAATTCCCTCCTCGTTGAAGGTAACGATTCCGTCTGCCAGCTGATGTGCGCCGTCCGATAACTGATCCACACCGTCGATCACTGCGTCGGTACCATCACTTAACGCGTTGACGCCATCGTTGAGCTTCTGATTGTTGGAAACCAGTTCTGCACTTCCGTTCTTAAGCTGCGCCACACCGGATGTCAGTGCCGGTACCGCATCTGCCAGACTCTGGGTACCATTAGCCAGTGCTCTCGCTCCGGTTACCAGACTGTATCCGCCCGAGCTCTGCTGCTCAATACTTGCCGCCATCGTGGACTTTGTCTGTTCTGCCGCTGACACGGCTGCCGTTCCGGCCGCTGCTTTCGCTCCGGTTACTGCTGCCTCCCCGGCTGCGATCTTCGCTCCGGTTACCGCCGCTTCCCCGGCCGCCTCCTTCGCTCCGGTTACCGCTGCCTCTCCGGCTGCCAGCTTCGCTCCGGTTACCGCCGCTTCCCCGGCTGCGATCTTCGCTCCGCCTAAGGCTGCCTCTCCGGCTGCTTCCAGTGCTGCCTGCTTTGCTGCATTTGCAACGCCCTGTGCCAGGGTATCTACCGCTCCGCCCATCGCAGTTGTGATTGTATTTCCAAACTGCGCTGCAATCTGCTGCTGTGCGGCTGCGATCTCAGCTGCATGATTTGTCTGAATCTCTGCTGCCGTCTCTGTCGGATACTGCGCCGCGATCGTTGCAAACGCCGCTCCGTTAATCAGGGTCTGCACATCCGCGGAAGATGTCAGGGCGCCCGTCATGCTGCTCATATTCGCGCCGATCTCCTGCGCCGCCTGATTCTTGACCTCATCATACTTGCCATTATCAAACTTTGCGGTTACCTGCTGTGTCGCCTGATTCTTAATCGCTTCCGCCTGACCGTCCACTACTGCCTCTGCCTGTGTCTTAATCGCTTCTGCCTGCGCATCTACCACTGCAGATGCCTGACTCCTGATCGCTTCTGCCTGTGCATCTACCGTGGAAGATGCCTGATTTTTAATCGCTTCTGCCTGCGCATCTACCGCAGCGGATGCCCGGTTCTTGATCGCCTCTGCCTGTGCATCCACTGCGGACGATGCCTGTGTCTGCATCGCTGCCTTCTCCTGATCGGTGAAGGAAGTCTTTAAAGTATTGTCTAACAGTTCTACGCCGTCCGCAATCGTTGCCGCACTGCTGTTCAATGTGCCGACACCGTTAGATAATGTCGGAATGCTGTCGGAAAGCTGCGTGATACCGCTTGCGATTTTTCCCGCTCCGTCCGTGTATGCATGAACGCCGGACTGCAGGGTGCCAACGCCGTCCTTAAAGTCGCCCATCTTGGACTTCAAGGTGTCTACGCCGTCTGCCAGTTCTGCGGAACCGTCGGTCAGCTGATCCATCGCGTCTGCGAGAGTATCAAATACCTCATCCAGCTTCGAGGTGTCATTGTCACTGTCGGCGCTGATGAAGTTCGTTGCATTCATAACCACCGTCATCGTGGTATCAAGCTTGAAGTTCTCAACCTTTGCCTTTACCTCAACGTAATCCGGAATGGTGACATCCCCGTCGAAATCGTCATCCTTTACGTTCAGGCTTTCCTTCAGTCCCGGAAGTGCATAGCCAACCACGACATTGTTGCTTCCGTCGGAGATCACCTTACCGTTTTCCACCTCGATATCCGAGAATTCATCTCCGAGGATCATGCCGCTGACTGCCATAAACGGTACATAGATGTCTTCGTCTTTTCCGTCAATCTTCGCTGTCACTTTCTGGTTGTTCGTGTAGTCGAACCGGATCGTAACCTCACCGGATTTTCCGGCAAGCTCCTCCGGTGTCACTTCCTTGCCGTCCAGATAGTAGGTCAGCTTCTGTGTCACCGGCAGCTCGCTCTCTGACGTTCCCTGGTAGAAAATGTCATTGCCGTCTGCCTGCCATGTCACTTTATTGCCGCTTTGTGTAAAGGTCTCATCGCCTTTTACATTTTCAATATCTTTTAATGTGGACGCATCTTCCAGCGTATCCTTGTCATCGTTGTTGATCAGATGATCGGAGACAATGATTTTCTGCTCCTTGCCGGTATTGTCGGCGATGACATATACTGTCTCTTCTTTTCCGATCTCTTTCTCGCTTACTTTGCTTCCGTTATCCAGCAGATCCTTTAAGCTGCTCTCGGCATCTTCCGTATCTTCCGCCTCCTCAGAAACTTCCGTCTCCTCCACGGTCTCTGTGGCAGCGCTGCCTGCCTTTGCCGCATTCACACTGTAGACGGAGGAACCTGTTGCAACAAGCGTAACGACCAGGACTCCGGCAATAATGCGGATTGCATATCTATTTTTGAATTTTGATTTTAACTCTGGTAATTTCATGGTTTTTACCTTCCTTTCCCGTTACTGTACCGATACATTGTTTTCCGACACATTCACCGTCGTGCCCTTTTTATTGCGAAATCCCATGCTCGTCGCACAGATCAGTTTATCAAAAATCATAAACATGGACGGCAGAATGAAAATAACGACAAACATACTGATGATTGCTCCGCGTGCCATCAGAATACACAGGGAACTGATCATATCAATATTGGAATACATGCCGACACCGAAGGTCGCTGCAAAGAAGCTGAGCGCACTGACAATGATCGACTGGATGGAGCTGCGGAGTGCCGTCGCAATCGCTTCCTTCTTGTCCGCCCCGTTGTAGCGAAGCTTCTTGTACTTTGTTGTCATGAGAATCGCATAATCGACCGTCGCGCCGAGCTGAATCGTACCGATGACGATAGAAGCGATAAACGGCAGCGTCGTGTGCGTATATGCCGGAATACCCATGTTGATAAAAATGGCGAACTCAATGACCGCCACCAGAATGACCGGCAGTGACACTGACTTAAATACCAGTGCGATAATCACGAAAATTGCACCGATCGACACGATGCTGACTGTCTTAAAGTCCTGATCTGTGATCTCAATCAGATCCTTCGTACACGGTGCCTCACCGATTAACATGGCAGAGGAATCATATTTTTTGATGATATTGTTGATCTCCTCGCACTGCGCGTTCACTTCATCAGAAGCAACCGCATATTCCGAGCCGACCACCATCATCTGATAATCGCCGTTGATCAAGACGTCTTTTACGTCATCCGGGATAAACTCCCTCGGGATGCCTGGTCCTACCAGCGAGTCAAAGCCAAGCGCCATCTTCACGCCATCCACCTTGCTGATCTCATCCAACATTGCGCTGGCATCTTTTGCGGAGAGACTGCTGTCCGCAATGATCATGTGCGTCGCACCCATCTCAAAGTCTTCGTTTAACTTATCGTTCGCAGTAATACTGCTTAAGCTCTTCGGCAGTGTTCCCGCAAGATCGTAATACACATCCGTGTGTGTGTAGCCGTAGATTGCCGGGCCCAACACCACCAGAAATACGATCAGGAATACGCCGTAATGGCGCACGATCCAGTCTGCAATCCGTCCCAGATCCGGGATGATAACCTTGTGCTTCGTCTTCTCGATCGCCTTGTCAAATACAAGCAGCAGCGACGGCAGCACCGTAACGCAGCAGATAACGCCGAGAACAACACCCTTTGCCATGACAATTCCAAGATCCATACCAAGTGTAAAGCTCATGAAACACAGTGCCACGAAACCAGCCACCGTCGTGATGGAGCTTCCGACCACCGATGTGATCGTATTAGAAATCGCATGCGCCATCGCACGTTTTTTATCTCCCTGAAAACGCCCCTGCTGCTCTTCGTAACTGTGCCAGAGGAAAATGGAATAATCCATCGTCACACCCAGCTGTAAGACCGCCGCGAGCGCCTGTGTCACATAGGAAATCTCTCCCTTGAAAACATTGGTACCCAGATTGTATACAATCGCCATTCCGATACTGAGCAAAAAGAAAATCGGTGCCAGAGCCGAATCCATCGTAAGTGACAGGACAATGACTGCCAGTACAACCGCAATCAGCACATAGACCGGGGTCTCCTTGTTCGACAGATTCTTGATATCTGTAACCACTGCCGACATACCGCTGATATAGCACTGATCTTTTACCACACCGCGCAGTTCCTCAATCGCATCCATCGTCTCGTCCGCGGACATCGATGTATCGTATAACACTGCGAGCAAGGTGCTGTCCTTCTCATCATTATTAAAGAAATCATAGATCTCATCCGGCAGCATCTCCATCGGAATGCTGATGTCCGCCAGTGAATCGTACCAGATCACTGATTTTACGTGAGGAACTTCCTCCATCTGCTCCCGCAT
Organism: Roseburia hominis A2-183; assembly: GCF_000225345.1. Taxonomy (NCBI): domain Bacteria; kingdom Bacillati; phylum Bacillota; class Clostridia; order Lachnospirales; family Lachnospiraceae; genus Roseburia; species Roseburia hominis. The sequence goes on along the minus strand of NC_015977.1, from coordinate 313,188 downwards.
TGCAGATATGTCCTTCGCGTCCATACCCTCCACTACACAAAACGAGAATGCTCCCGTTCCAAACTCGTCAAGCAGGAGATCCTGCCCCTTCATCGTCTCAATCTCTTCCGGCAGATATGTCAGGATATCATAATTCACTCTCGTGTTAAAATATCCGATTGCCGACGGTATCAATAAGAAAATACTGAGAATCAAAATCGGTATTCGCAGCTTGACGACCGCTTTTCCAAATTTAATCATGGTCCCTCTCTCCTTTCCATAAAAGCATTGTATAAAAAAAAAGACTGAATATGAAAATATTCAATCTTTTCTCCGTGTATCGGGTTATTATACACTCGACCCGAAATGTATAACTATCTATACATTTATATTCATTTGTATTCTGTCCGCAATTACAGTTCTGTCAGAATATCCGTCATCGACCGCTTGATCATGTAATTATAGATTTCTGCAAGTTCCTTGGATGAAATCGTCATTCCGGACTTGATCCAGGTGATCACCACATAGCACATGGACTGTGCATAATACTCCGCGATACGCTCTGGTGTCAGCCACACGTACCGGCTTTTTCTGCCCTCTGCCTGTCCTTTGATGACCTGTAGCAGCACGCGCTCCACACAGCTTTGTGCAATGCTGCCGAATGAATTCTGTCCTTCCAGCCGGCTTGCCTTCGTGTAGAACTCCTTCTCACGCTCGATCCCGCTGAACAGAAGCACCAGCGCCTCGTTGATCATCCCGTTCTGGATCAGCGGTTCCACCGGTTCCAGCAGTTCCTTGTCGATAATCCACTCCAGCAGATCATATTTGTCCTGAAAATGATTGTAAAATGTCGGGCGGATCACGCCCGCCTTATCTGTAATCTCTTTGATTGTAATCTTCTCTATCGGCTGCTTTAACGCCAGTTCCTTAAAGCTCTCTGCCAAAAGTGTATCAATCGCACTCTTTCCCTGTCCAGTCATAACTCCCTCTCGCCCCAGGTGCTCTATCGCACTATGAGTCTCCCAACAGTTACCGCCCTCGCTTTTTCATCGTCACGCATGTTCAACATCTCTCCCGTCTCCACAACGCGCACCAGCGGACGCAGCGGGAAATTCTCAAAATTCCGTGCCACCACCGCATGCTGCCCGTTGGACAGTTCGACTTCGCAGCCGATCGGATACGCCGCCACTTTCCTTGCGAACACAGCCACAATATCCGGGTCAAACCAGCGGTCGCCCAGCGCCATCACATATTCTAACGCCTCCGACGGCGACAGTGATTTCTGTGCCGGAAACGCGGAAACCTTTGCGTCATAACAGTCTGCAATCCGGATAATGCGGGCAAACAGGTGAATCTCGCCGCCCTTTTTGCCAAGCGGATACCCTTCGCCGTTGTAGCACTCGTGATGCTCCATGATTCCCTCATACACATCCGCGGAAAATCGGCATGTCTCGCGCAGATATTCCGCACCGATCTTCGGATGGCTCCGATAGACCTCCTGCTCTTTTTCGCTGCGGTGCGCCTTACCTCCCCGCACGATGTCATGATCGATAAACCGCTTCCCAATGTCATGCAGCAGCGCCGCCGCTGCAAGCTGGCACAGCTCATCATGCGGAAGCCCCAGCCGTGCGCCGACTACCACAGAAAGGATGCCCACATGAATGGAATGGTAATAGATATAATCATCATAACTCTTGATGTCCATGATATTGCACATGATGTCTCCATTGCATATCACATCATCGACCACAGACTCCACCGTTTTGCGTAGCTTAAACTCCGCTTCCGACGGTTCCTGCTTCCGCATATCCGTGTGAAACAGATCATATACAATTTTCAGTGCCTGCCTCCGGACTTCCGGGCTGACAATCTGCTGTATCTCAATCCCCCTGGAAAACTCATCGTCCACGTAGACACCCGGGAACCCAAGGAATTCCAGATTTGAAATTTGTTCTTCTGTCAGCAGAATATGCCTTCCCAGAAGAAGTCTTCCCGCCCCGTCATAAATGTCCTGCCCCAGTGCCATTCCCGGCGTCAGTCTGCTCGTCGGTAAATAACGCATTTGTGCTTCCTTTCCGCTAAATTATTATTATTTTAGCGCTTTTACTCATCAAATTCAACCGTAACAAAATATCCCTTCGGGGTCTCTTTGACGTCTACCACTGTGCCTTCCCGCGACTTGATGCGCTGGCTTACCACATAGTTCGCCGACATCGCGTACGCCTTGCCCAGTGTATAGTAATAGGAATTGGGCAGCTTCCCCTCTGTAATCGGAAGCACATCGCCGACCTCAAGCAGTCCGGTGCGCTCCATTTTAAACTCTTCTCTCCGCATGAAAATATCCCTGTTTCTATGGCTTTTCTATGTGTTTTCCACTATTGCCATGCATTTTTCATTATAGTATAATAATTCTGAATTCTCAAGATGTTTTCATTTACCATATACAAAGGAGCCTTATGAGCGATCAAACTGTTCTCATCGATCAATTCCTGTCATCCGTCATCGGCACGATTCACCCGGACGAAATCTTTGATTCTATTATAGACACAGCCGTCCGTCTGCTGTCTCCGGACGGTCTGCTACTCACGATCCGTGACGATGTCAGTCCTTCCTACCACGTCACGCGCAGTTTTGGCGATATCTCCTGGGAAAAAGATTCTTTTCTCGATTCGAGCATTCTTTTAGAGCAGCTGTTAAACGCCGACAGCTACATTCCGTTTATGCCGGGCGCAGGTCTGCCGACCGCGCTTGACGGCGTTTCCAGCCATACACGCAGCTGGCTGATCCGGCAGAATATCATCGGTGTCTATTGTCTGAAGTACAACCGGGCACTGATCGGCTTTCTCTTCATCGCGCTGCACAATCACATGCCACTGTCTGCAGATCAGGTGTCCGCACTGTGCAAGATCGGCTTTTATGCCACCCACGCACTGCGCAACGCGAATCTCTACATGAACGCCTACCGGGCCTCCATCACGGATGATCTGACGGCGCTCTACAACCGCAAGCATGCGTTTGAGATGATTGATGAGCTCTGCCTCTCCGGTACGCCGTGCTCTTTAATCATGCTCGATATCGATGATTTCAAGCTTTACAACGAACTTTACGGCTCCAAAGAGGGCGATCACTTAATCCAGCGCTGTGCCAAGATCATTCTCTCTGCTCTGGATGCGGACGACATGGCATTCCGTTTCGGTGTAGACGAATTTCTCATCTTAAAACGCGGCAGTGATGCCGCAGCCGCCAAAGCGTTTACCCAGTCTCTCGTGGAAGTTCTGACAAAAGGCAGCATGCCCGACATGGTGTGGGAAATTACCATCACCTGCGGCATCTCCGTGTTTCCGGATATTTCTGCCGACGGCAGAGAGTTGATCCACAATGTCGAGCAGGCTGTCTATTTTGGAAAGCTTGATGGGAAAGGCCATCTCATCGTTTACCGCAAAGGTCTTGAGAACCGCTCCCAGAATCCGGATATCCGCACCGCCTACGAGCGGGTGGCGCCGACCATCTATGCGCTGACCGCCGCCATCGACGCCAAGGATAATTTTACGTTCATCCATTCCATGAATGTCTCAAAATATGCGGTCATGCTCGCGGAAGCGCTTCATATGACCGACAATGATATCGAGGTGGTACGGGTCGCAGGCATGCTTCACGACATCGGCAAGATCAGCATCCCCGAGCACATTTTAAAGAAAACCGAGGGGCTGACGCCGGAGGAATACGCAATCATGAAAACGCATGTGGAGAATTCCATCAAGATGATCCGTTACCTTCCGAACATGGATTACGTGATCCCTGCAGTTGTCGCCCACCACGAGCGCTATGACGGAACCGGTTATCCCCGCGGATTAAAAGGAACGGAAATTCCCCTCATGGGACGTATCTTAACCATTGCAGACTGCTTTGACGCGATGACGGCCAGACGCCCCTACAAGCAGGAATGCTCGATCGACTACGCGGCAGGTGAACTAAAAAAGAACAGCGGCACGCAGTTCGATCCCGAACTGGTGCCGGTGTTTCTGTCCCTCATAGAGGACGGAAAGATTGCGGGGTGAAAATCCGCACCAGGTACACGTCTGCCTTTCAGTGATAAGTAATATTATAGGAAGCACACATCGTGGGATTTCAGCTGGAAATACAGCTGGATATTCGGTTCATAAAATGTGGCATTTCTAACCAGCCGGATGTTTGCATCCACGATGAATAAAAAATATTCCATCGTTTATAGCAGCTTAACAGGTAATACCAAGGTGCTGGCTGATGCAATCCACGGGGCATTACCTCAGGATGAATGTGAGTATTTCGGTGTGTCCGACACAGTGATCCCTTCTTCCGAACTGCTCTATCATTGACGCAAGCAATGTTATCGTCGGAGAGTATATGTGTCAGGGCAGAATGCCGCAGTCTGTCTGGGAACGCTACTTGAAAATGAAGGAAGCTCCTGCTCATCCGGCAAATCTTGATGTATTGATCCAGAATTTTGACTGTGCATTGTCTCACCCTGATGCCAATGATCTGGAAAAACTGAAAGAAGCCGTTATGGATCCATCCTTCTGATAAGACCATAAAATAAGGCAGCCCCGCATAGCTGAGTCTGCCTTACTCTCTTTATTTAACGTTGATGCCACTGACATATTGCTGCAGAAACTGTTTCTTTCCACATGGTCTTCCAAAATAATATCCCTGCAGATAATCAACCTTCATTTCTTTCATTTTCAGAAGCCATTCTTTTTCCTCGATGCCTTCTGCGCATATCCTGACGTTAATACTATGTACCATGGGGATGATATTTTTATATAATTCATAATCCCTGTCACTGTTCATCGCCTTGGCAGTAAAATCCCTATCCATTTTCACGTAACTTGGATTCATATCACGGATACAATGAAGATTCGAATATCCTGTTCCAAAATCATCGATCACAAAGGGAATCCCGTTCTTGTCCAGAATTTTACGAAATTTGCAGAACGAAGGTGTCATATCCATAAATCCGCTTTCTGTCATTTCAACACATAAGCATTCCGGCTGTAATGAATATTTTTGAATTGCATCCAGAATATCCCGCTCCACATTGCCTTGCAGGATCTGAACATAGGATACATTTACATTCATCCGGAAGTCAGGAATATATTTCTGCATTTCACAGCACATTGCTGCAGCTTCGTTCAAAATATATCTTCCAGCGGGAATGATCAATCCGGTCTCTTCCAATAATGGGATAAACTCCATCGGTGAAACAAACTCCCGCCCTTCTTCCGTTATCATGGAAAAACGCATCAGTGCCTCTGCTCCAATGATCTGTTCGGACTGACAGTCCACGATCGGCTGGTAGTATACTTCAAAGCCATCATAATGGTTCACAATAGCATTACGAAGTGTTGCTATGATTCTTCCTTTTCGTAAAAAGACCTCATAGTCATCCTGGTCAAAAATATAGAATCCATTTTTACCCATGCTTTTTGCCTGTTTCAAGGCAAATTCAAATTTTTTGCGGCATTCTTCGGTTCCCTCACAAAATGTTGCTGCATCTATAACACCAATAGAAATAGAAAATATAGCTTCATAATTTTCGGCTACTATGAAATTACGAAGTTTATCTGTAATCTTTTCTTTCAGTGCCACAGCGTCTTCTGCGGAGGAAGCTTCCAGATCCACGATCACATACTGATCCGCTACCAGATGGTAAATTCTCTGCTTGTCTGAAAGGCATTCCTTCATACAGCCGGCTACGCTTTTCAGGATATAATTACCATAATCAGCTCCTCTGGAGCTATTGATCGCTCCAAAATCATCAATTCCTACATGCATAAAAAATCCCTTGGTAATGGGTTCTTTTTGTGCACGCAGGTAAGCAAGGAATTCCGGACCGCCAAGCAGTCCTGTGACATTATCGGCTCTTCTCTTGTTGCCGGTCTCATTCAGACACCCGACCAGATACTCTGCCTTTCCCTGCTGATCAATGATCACGATACCACGGCAGTTAATCCAGACCGGCATACCTTCTTTATCAAGCCACCTGTAATGAAGATTATGTACCTTTTCTCTTCCTTCGCATATATCCGCAAGATGCTTTGCAAGCATCCTGCGGTCATCCTCATATACTACCTTCATAACTTCATTTGCAGCATCTGTCAGAACACTTTCCGACATATTAAACCGATTCACAGCTGACTGTGAAATCTCAAAGGTATTATCCTGCAGATCAAATATATACAGATAATCATCCATACATTCCGTAACGATCTCAAATAAGATTTCTGCTGTCTGCTCTCCAAACACTTTAAATATATCATTAATCACAACAAGAACCTTCCTTACGACAGCTTCACTCTATTCCTGCCATTTTTCTAGAATAGCTTAAAGATATTCACGCGGTCATGCATCTTGGCTGCTCCCTCTGCCAGATTAATACTGATCGCAGTATTCTCTTCGGAGGATGCAGCATTGCCCTGTACTACGCCGGACAGCTGTTCAATTCCCTGACCGATCTGCTCCAAGGACTCTGCCTGGGAGTTGGCTTTCTCCATGGTGTTCTCTGCAAGCTCTGCAAAGGACTTCATATCTTCAATGATCTGATTGAATGATTCTGCTGTTGTTCTTGTAATCGTATTGCCCTTTTCGATTTCCACTAAGGTCTTATCGATCAACTCTCTCGTATTTACAGCGGATTTTGCACTGTCTGCTGCCAGCTTGCCGATCTGATCTGCAACCACCGCAAAACCTCTTCCAGCTTCTCCTGCTCTGGCAGCTTCAATGGAAGCATTCAGGGATAACAGGTTGGTCTGGGATGCAATATCCTCGATATCTGTGATAATATTACCGATCTCCTTGGAGATTTCTGTAATGTACTCCATTTCCGTGAGCAGCTCATTCATTTTTTCTTTTTCTTCGTTCGCTTTATTTGCAGAGGCTTTTACACGTGCAGATGCGCTCTGTGTTTCCTTCGCTGTATCTTCTGCCAGATCCACGACCGCATCAATGGTGGCATTCAATTCCTCGATGACTCCTGCCTGCTCTGTTGCACCGTCCGCCAGGGATTTTGATGCATTTTCCACCTCGGATGAATTCGATGATACCTGTTCTGCCAGATTGCTGATCTCGGTCAAGGTACTGTTAAACCGTTTCAGAATATACAGCAGTGATGTCTTCAATTCCGAGAAATCGCCTAGGAAATCTGTAATATCATCACCATTTCTGGTCAGGTCACCCTGCGCTATTGCCTTTACCTCCACAGAGATCTCGCTGACATAATCTGCCAGAATACCCATGGCTTCTTTCAGATTCCTGATGGTATCGCCAAACTCATCCTCAGACTCATAGGTAAGCATTTCTACATTAGACAGTTCGCCCTTACGCAGGCTGGCAACTGCTGCCTCTATCTGTTCTACCGGCTCTGTAATGGAATTGGTAATGATCCTTCCGATCAGTGTCGTCACTACAGCAATCGCAAGACCCGCTGCCACGATCACAATAAATATGATTACAGTGCATACATTAGCCATGGTCTTTGCCTGATCTAATTCTACCTGGAACTTTTCACATAATGTAGTTAATTTCTCAGCAAAAGCCTTATATTCTTCATACACCTCTCCGGTCATCAGCTTCGATGCTTCCTGCTGTTTACCTTCACGGCTCAACTGCAGAATTTCATCTGAAGCAGCCCTGTATTTTTCCCATGCAGCGTTTGCTACATCATAATCATCCCGTCCTTTTTGAGCTTTGCTGTCTGCAGAAATTATTGCATCCAGCTTCGCACCGGTATCCTCGATCTGACTCTCCAGCTTCTGGATTTCTTCTTCGCAGGAGTTCATGACTGCTGCATCTGATTCTACTAGATGCTGATACTGTTTGATTCTGTATTTCGCAGTCATTGTCTCTAAATCCTGCAGATATTCCAATGACGGAGACCAGACCTCCGTGATCTTCTCTATATTTAAACGGATCACTAATGTCGAGATCAGTGCCACCAATACTAAAAATAATGTCATAACAAGCACTGTCATTCGATATACTTTTAATTTTCCTGCAACCTTTAAGTTAGTTATACGCTTTTTGATCTTTTCCATGATAGTTTTCCCTTCCTTTGTAAATTATTGTTCTTTTTATCACGTATATCTATCCATATATCGTACTAAGATAGCATACTTTATTGGGAAAATCTATTACTAAAGTATTAAATTACTCAAACTTCGCACATTAAAATGTGCCTATGCACCTTGAAAATTCAATAATAACTGGCATAAAAATAGCATGAAACCAATGGTTTTGGTATAATTGAGTTGCCAAAAAAACAATTACAAACCGGAGACTCATGCTATGAATAAAAGTATAACACAAGCGCCTCAAAATGATAAGCAGATTTCTAAATCTATCAAACGATTTTTTACAAGGTTTCATATTTCCTCAGCCTTGAAAGCTGCCAATGCCTATAAAAGGAAAGGCACTCCGGTAACGGAGATTTTTCAATACATGTTTCTGCTGATTTTCTCCAACAGAAGTATGTATATGAGTCTGCTTACAGGAAAAAACACACCTAATTTTGCAAAAGCTACCTTAACTTGAGCAGAGAATGTAATTCTCTGTCCTATGATGCAATGACTGCGCATACCGCAGTTGTTTTCACCCGATATATGATGCTGTCACTGGAAAGCCGGGAATCCAATGATAACCGGTCACTTGGGGAGCTCTTTTTATACTTTTCTGACGAAATGTCTGATATCACATGGATACAGGCTTTTCAAATGCTGCTTCAAATGTTCAGAACAATGCTTTCAGATAACACTGAACTTTCAGACGAAAAAATCAATGAATTGGCGAATGCATTTATGGATGCACTTCCTACTATGATGAAAATACGACTGCAGGCTGCATAAAGGCTGAACACTGACAACTAAATAACTGCCAGATATTGAATTTTCAAGGTGCATAGCTAAAATTTATGTGCGAAGTTTGAGTTTTATAATTAAAAAAGAGAATGAAGGAAAAAGTAGGAAACAAGCCAAAATAGCCGGTTTAAATAAGTTTTTGCAAATCTATTATGCAAGAGTGATGGAAATATATAAGAATATAGCATAGTTGCATAAGAAAAAAGCCTGAATAATCAGGCCTATTTCTTATGCAAAAAAAATTAAAAATTGTGTTGACATCTCTTAACAAATCTAAAAAGTCCGCCCATTGTCTCCGGTGTGCCGGACATGCACCCGTTGGATTGTCCAAACGTGGAAGAGACGCTATCTTATATCTCTTTATAGTCTACATCCACGGCTTCCGCTTCCTGCTTCATCATCTTTGCCGCATGCACGGCGCGGTTTGCCACCCACAGATCCGAGATACCGTCATAGATCAGGGCAATTCCGATAAACTGCAGTGCCAGCTTTACCATGCCGAACGCATTCACGATACAGAGCACACCGAACACCAGGCTGACCGCTGCAATGATTAACATGCTCCACCATTTCTCATAACCGTTGCGCTTCGTTTCTATCGCAAGCTTCAGATCCTGGATTCCATGTACGCAGAGGATCACGCCGATCACAATCGGGATCAGGCTCACAATGCTCTCCGGGCGCAGGAAAATCCAGATTCCGATTAACAATACAATCAGTCCCAATGCTCCCGCAAACGGATGAATACTGCGGTTCATAAAATAGGATGCGATGTCGACGCCTCCCATAATGATCAATCCAACGGCAAGGATTTTGCAGAATACATCGATCGTCTCAGCCGGCCATACCAGAAGCACAATGCCAAGTGCAATGCAAAGCAGCGCCGAGACTATGATGTCTGCCTTGATCCGCTTTAATGTTTCTTTCATATCACATACCTCTCTGTCACTTTTTCTGCATTATACTCTATTCAATCCACAGTTTCAAGAAACAATGCGGCGGCTTTGTCTATTCCCATTCAGCCCGATCTGTCCCGCTTGACTTTTTTTCACAATTCCACTAGACTATGGGCACAATGAATCATATGTCCCGCCGCAGTGCAATCCACGCGGAGCGTTTTTCCTTCACAGGACATATTTTCCGGAAAGAAACAAAGGAGTGAATATTTTATGGGAAAAGAAGTAAAGACGAATGCGATGCGCATTCTTGATAAAAATAAGATTCCGTACGAAATTTTAAATTATGAGTGTGGAGAATTTATCGACGGGCTGCACACCGCCGAGGCGACCGGCGCTCCGGTGGAACAGTCCTTCAAGACTCTGGTGATGCAGGGAAAAAGCAGGCAATACTATGTGTTCGTCATCCCCATTGCGGACGAGGTGGACTTAAAAGCCGCCGCCAGAGCCGTCGGCGAAAAATCCGTGGAGATGATTCACGTCAAAGACATCACTGCCATCACGGGTTATGTCCGCGGCGGCTGCTCTCCTCTGGGCATGAAAAAGCAGTTCCCGACCATCGTGCACGAGAGCGCTGCGGCTTTTGACAAGATCTACATCAGCGGCGGACGCATCGGCACCTCCATCACGGTCAATCCGGATTCCCTGCTTACCGTGGTGCGCGGCCAGTATGCCGACGTCATCCGGCATGAGTAAGTTCTTCTTCCATCTCCTCTAAGATGTGGAGCAGATCACGTATCTGCCTTGGATTTCACTTCTACGGTCTTCTGTGCAATATCAGTCGTTCCCTTGGCACCTTCGTTCGTTGCCGTTGCAATTCCCTCCATCGCATCCAGCACGCCATCAATCGATGCCAGAAGCTCCTCGGATGTCGCGCTGAAATCGCTGATCAGTGCATCGATCTTTCCGGCATCCTGGTTATAAGCGTCTGCCACCTCATCAAACGTATCATAGCTCGCCACCACATCATTTCCAACAAAGGCAAGCAGCTGCTCCGCATCAGAAGAAAGCTGTGCCACAGAAGATGTAACTTCCTCCGTCACCTTCTGTATCTGGGCAACCTGAAAAGATCTGCTCAGTGAAAACGCCATATACAGACAGACCGCCATGACAATCACAATCAGCAGACTGCCCGTTCCGATAATCGCGATCAGTGCCGTTTTTACATTCTCCCGCATTGCCTGCGTTTCTTTCTCAACAGTCTCATCGATATAGTCAATATAGTTTCCCGTTCCGACAACCCAGCCAAACGGCTCAAATGCCCTGCTGTAGGATCTCTTCGGAGAAGATTCCGTCTCACCTTCTTTCGGGAATACATAATCCGTATATCCGCCGTCCGGTTCCTGCCCGACGCGGATAATCTCTTTTACCATCTGGTAACCATCCGCATCCTTCGTCTCCATGCGGTTCGTCCCTTCCGTCGCGCTTCCAAGCAGAACCACATTCTCTCCATCATAGGTATCTGCCCAGAAGTATCCGCCGTCCCCGTACCTGAGTTCCCGCAGCAGATCTGCACCGCGTGTTTCCGCTTCCTCATAGGAATAATCACCATTCTCATAGCCTGCATACACCGCATCCAGCATGGAAATCGCATTATCTACCTGATTCTTAATATTCTCATCGTAATCTTCTTCGATACTTGCGCGGAGAACACTCTCTGAACCCCTCTCCATAATCAGAATCCGGTTTACTGACAGAATTCCGATCGCCAGTGTTCCGATCAGTGTGATCAGTGCCAGAATAATCATCTTCTAACGTACACTCACATTTTTCATACCTATCCGACTCCTTCCTGTGCTTACTTCTTTTATTATCGTATATTCCCCACTAATCGTCTATATTTGTTAATAATTTAGCAATCTATTCATGTTTTTTGTCAATATTGCATATATGTAAAAACGCAGGACTCCTCTTTTACAATCACAGAAGTCTGTCTAAAGACATTCACCCGCAACGCAGTTACACTAAAGCCACAAACGGTGAGCGGCACATCAGACCGCCACTCATACAACCAGAGGGGAACCGGGTGGGGCCGGTTTCCACACTAAGAAAATGGAGGGACTTTACATGGCAAAGTACATCATGGCACTCGATGCCGGAACCACCAGCAACCGCTGCATACTTTTCAATGAGAAGGGTGAAATGTGCAGCGTTGCCCAGAAAGAATTTACACAGTATTTCCCGAAGCCGGGCTGGGTAGAGCACGACGCGGAGGAGATCTGGTCCACACAGCTTGAAGTTGCCAAGGAGGCAATGGCAAATGTGGGCGCGACTGCAGCCGATATCGGGGCAATCGGAATTACCAATCAGCGCGAGACCACCATCGTATGGGATAAGAACACCGGCGAACCGATTCATCACGCGATCGTATGGCAGTGCCGCCGTACTTCCGAATACTGCGATTCCTTAAAAGCCAAGGGACTGGTTGATACCTTCCGCCAGAAGACAGGACTGGTGATCGACGCCTACTTCTCCGGAACGAAATTAAAATGGCTGCTCGACAACGTTGAAGGCGCCAGAGAGAGAGCCGAGAGAGGCGAGCTGCTCTTCGGAACCGTGGAGACATGGCTGATCTGGAAACTGACACAGGGTCAGGTTCACGTAACTGATTACTCCAACGCTTCCAGAACCTTGATGTTCAACATCAATACCCTGGAGTGGGATGAAGATATTTTAAAAGAACTGAATATTCCAAAATGTATGCTGCCGGAACCGAAGCCATCCAGCTGCGTGTACGGCGAAGCAAACCCGGTATTCTTCGGAGGCCCGATTCCGATTGCCGGTGCTGCCGGTGACCAACAGGCCGCTCTGTTCGGTCAGACCTGTTTTACCGCCGGTGAGGCAAAAAATACTTACGGAACCGGCTGTTTCTTACTTATGAACACCGGCGAAAAACCTGTATTCTCCAAGAACGGACTGGTTACCACGATCGCATGGGGTCTCGACGGAAAAGTAAACTACGCACTCGAGGGTTCCATCTTCGTTGCAGGTGCCTCCATCCAGTGGCTTCGCGATGAGATGCGCTTCATCGATTCCTCTCCGGATTCCGAATACATGGCAAGAAAAGTCAAAGACACCAACGGCTGCTACGTCGTGCCTGCTTTCACCGGTCTTGGTGCCCCGTACTGGGATCAATACGCACGTGGAACTATCGTAGGCATTACCCGCGGTGTGAATAAATACCATATTATCCGTGCAACCTTAGAGTCTCTCGCTTACCAGGTTAATGATGTATTGGCTGCAATGAAAGCAGATTCCGGTATTGATCTTGCAGCATTAAAGGTAGACGGCGGAGCAAGCGCAAACAATCTGCTCATGCAGATGCAGGCGGACATCAGCAATGCTCCGGTCAACCGTCCGATGTGCGTGGAGACCACAGCCATGGGTGCTGCCTATCTCGCCGGACTGGCAGTCGGCTACTGGGCAAGCAAAGAGGATGTTCTTCAGAACTGGGCAATCGACCGCACCTTCACACCGGAGATCACCGACGAGGAGCGTAACAAGAAAGTCCGCATGTGGAAGAAAGCCGTTACTTATTCGTTCAACTGGGCGAAGGAAGACTAACACACAATTTCATATCTAAGAGGGGGTATTTATTATGACACCATATATTGCAGAGTTTGTCGGCACCATGATCCTCATCCTGTTAGGTGACGGTGTTGTTGCCAATGTCAACCTGAACAAATCCGGCATGAAAGGTGCCGGTGCAGTCCAGATCACACTTGCCTGGGGTCTTGCCGTACTGGTTCCCGCCTTTATCTTCGGCGCGGCATCCGGCGCAAGCTTTAACCCTGCATTGACCATCGCGCTTGCTGCTGACGGCAGTTTTGCATGGAGCATGGTACCGGGATATATTGTGGCACAGCTGGCTGGTGCTTTCTGCGGCGCATGCCTTGTATATCTGCTGTTCAAAGATCAGTTTGACGCAACGGAAGACGCGTCAACGAAGCGCGGCGTGTTCTGTACGGCACCTGCAGTGCGCAACATCCCGCGCAATATCTTAAGCGAGGCTGTCGGCACTTTTGTACTCGTATTTGCCATCAAGGGTCTGGCACAGGTTCCGGATCTGGCGGACGGCACCGGAAAATTTCTCGTATTCGCCATTATCGTATCTGTCGGTATGTCTCTGGGCGGTCTGACCGGATATGCAATCAATCCGGCAAGAGATCTGGGTCCTCGTCTTGCACATGCAGTGCTTCCGATTCAGGGAAAAGGTTCCTCTGATTTCGGATACGGACTCGTTGTTCCGATCGTCGGACCGATCCTCGGCGCATTGGCTGCCGTGCTGGTATATGGACTTATTTTTTAAAACTATAGATTGAATGTCAGAGAAGAGAGCCAGGCAGAAAACACATCAGAAATGATGTATGATCTGCATGGCTCTTTTAAGGAGGAAAAACTATGTATGATGTAGTGATCATTGGTGCCGGCGTCTCTGGAAGCGCCTGTGCACGTGAACTTTCCAGATACAATCTCTCCATTTGTGTTGTGGAAAAAGAGGAGGACGTCTGCTGCGGCACTTCCAAAGCCAACAGCGCCATCGTCCACTCCGGTATCGACTGTAAACCCGGAACCCTGATGTCAGAGATGAACGTCCGGGGAAATGAACTGATGGAACCGCTCTCCAAAGAGCTGGATTTTGAATTCCGCAGAAACGGTTCCCTGATCGTCTGCTTCTCCGAGGAGGACCGCCCGAAGCTGGAAGCCCTCTACGAGCAGGGCATTTCCAACAAAATCCCGGATATCCGGATCTTAGATGCACACGAAGTTCATGAGATGGAGCCGAACCTCTCCGAGGAAGTCATCGCTGCCATCTACTGTCCGACCGGCGGCATTGTCTGCCCGTTCGGTTTGAACATTGCACTCGCAGAAAATGCTGCCACAAACGGCGTCGAATTCCGTTTTAACACAGAAGTGACAGACATCTGCCGCAAGGACGACGGCTATCAACTCTCCACCAACCGCGGTTACATCCTGACCCGCTGCGTGGTAAACGCTGCCGGTGTGTATGCAGATGTTTTTCACAACATGGTCAGCAGCAAGAAGATCCACATTACCCCGCGCCGCGGCGAATACTGCCTGCTCGACAAAACAACCGGCGGTCTGGTCGACAAGACCATCTTCCAGCTTCCGGGCAAATACGGCAAGGGCATTCTTGTAACCCCGACGGTTCACGGCAATACGCTGATCGGCCCTACCGCAGACGATCACGACGATAAGGAGGCAACCAACACCACCCGCCAGGGACTTGACCATGTCTGCAGCGCAGCAAGACGCTCCGTGCCTTCCGTTCCGGTCCGTCAGGTAATCACGTCCTTCGCCGGAAACCGCGCCCATGAGGACAACCATGAATTCATTATTGAAGAGTTGGCGGATGCTCCACACTTTGTCGACTGCTCCGGCATCGAATCTCCGGGCCTCACCAGTTCCCCGGCGATCGGCGAGCGCGTAGCGCAGATTGTATCCGGACTGCTTCACGCACAGAAAAACCCGGCATGGAACGGCAGCCGGAAGGGCGTTCTCAATCCGAAAACACTCTCCGAGGAAGATTATGCGGAGCTTATCCGCGAAAATCCAGCTTACGGAAATATTATCTGCCGCTGTGAGATGATTACCGAGGGAGAAATCTTAGACGCCATTCACCGTCCGCTTGGCGCACGGTCATTAGACGGCGTCAAGCGCCGTACCCGTGCAGGCATGGGACGCTGCCAGGCAGGTTTCTGCTCGCCGCGCACCATGGAAATCCTGGCGCGTGAGCTTGGTATCTCCCAGCTTGAAATCACGAAAAACGGCGGCTCATCCAACATGGTCGTCGGCCTGAGCAAAGACAGAACCTGAAGGAAAAAGGAGGATTATTATGACTTCATATGATATTGTGATCGTCGGCGGAGGTCCCGCCGGTCTTGCGGCAGCCGTTTCCGCCAAAAATAACGGCATCGACCGGATCCTGATTCTCGAGCGCGACCGCGAACTCGGCGGCATCTTAAATCAGTGCATCCACAACGGTTTCGGCCTTCACACCTTTAAGGAGGAGCTGACCGGCCCGGAATATGCCAGACGCTTTATCAATCAGGCTCTCGATCTGAACATCGAATACCGTCTGAACACGATGGTGATGGATATTTCTCTGGCAGAAGGCTCTTCCGATAAGATCGTGACGGCTATGAACCGCACCGACGGGCTGTTCCACATTAACGCAAAGACCGTGATTCTTGCCATGGGCTGCCGCGAGCGTTCCCGCGGAGCTTTAAATATCCCGGGCTACCGTCCTGCAGGCATCTACTCTGCCGGAACCGCGCAGCGCCTGGTGAACATCGAGGGCTTTATGCCGGGACGCAAGGTTGTGATCCTCGGCTCCGGAGACATCGGCCTCATCATGGCACGCCGTATGACCTTAGAGGGCGCCGAAGTCAAAGTCGTCGCCGAGCTGATGCCTTATTCCGGCGGTCTGAAACGAAACATTGTGCAGTGTCTGGACGATTTCGGTATTCCGTTAAAGCTGGGCCATACTGTCGTTGACATCCGCGGCAAAGAGCGCGTGGAGGGAATCACACTGGCACAGGTGGATGAACACAACAAGCCGATTCCCGGCACGGAGGAAGACTACGAATGCGACACACTGCTGCTCTCCTGCGGTCTGATTCCGGAAAATGAGATTTCCCGCTCTATGGGCGTCGAGCTAAATCCGGTCACCTCCGGTCCTTCTGTCAACGAAAGCCTTGAGACAAATATTCCGGGCGTTTTCGCCTGCGGTAATGTTCTTCACGTTCATGATCTCGTGGACTATGTATCCGAGGAAGCCGGCGTTGCCGGAAAGAACGCCGCAAAATATATCAAGTGCGGGGGCGATCATGCTGATTCCGGCAAAGAGATCCCCATCGTCGCAACCGACGGCGTCCGCTATACCGTTCCAAAAACGCTGCATGTCGCCAATATGGACGACGAGCTGACCGTGCGTTTCCGCGTCGGCGGTGTATACAAGAACTGTTATATTTCCACCTACTTAAACGACCAGCGGATTATCTGCCGCAAGCGTCCTGTCATGGCTCCCGGCGAGATGGAGCAGGTAAAGCTGCAGAAGTCCGTTCTGGAAGCAATGAGTGACCTGGATCACATTACCATCAAAATAGAAGAGGAGGCGTAACACATGGAAACAAGAAATCTTACATGCATCGGCTGCCCGCTGGGCTGTGCCATCACAGTTACCATGGATGGCGGAAATGTTGTCTCCATCACCGGAAATACCTGCAAGCGCGGCTCTGACTATGCCGCAAAGGAAGTCACACATCCGACGCGCATCGTCACAAGCACCGTCTGTGTCCGCGGCGGCTCCATCCCGATGGTATCCGTCAAGACCGCACAGGATATTCCCAAAGAAAAGATCTTCGAGATCATGAAATATATCAACGCGCTGACGGTGACGGCTCCGGTACACATCGGAGATGTCCTGCTGAAAGATATTGCAGGAACCGGCGTCGACCTGATCGCCACCAAAGAAGTTCTCTCTTAGAACCGCAGATGCAGCTGCAAAAGTAAAAAAGTACCGGTAAGCCAGACCAGCTTACCGGTACTTTTTAATTTTGTCAGAATAGCATTACAATACTGCGGTGCGCGGGAGCAATACGGCAAGCCCCGCGTCCGTTTTTGCAATCGCCCGCATCATAAACTGCACATCCCGCTTTACCTGTTCCCCCGATAACGTTTTTCTGTAATATACAAAATCAATCATATAGTAGCAGATGGATGTGGAAAGAAAGCTCGTCACCGCCTCCAGTTCCTCAGGATGCTTTTCAAACATGCCCGGATTCTCGCCAAGCAGCAGACGGCGCACCTGCGCATCCAACGCCATGCGTACACCACGCACGATCATCGGCCACGCGAGCTCGTTCGCCAGCTTCTCATAAAAGCTGCGCTCCCTCTGCAGCACCTCCATCAGATCGCATGCCCACTTTTCCATACTGTCATACTGTCCCTGCAGCTGATCCTTAAAGTCATTACAGCCGATCCACTCCAGCACATCATAAATATCCTTAAAATGATAATAAAAACTCTGGCGGCTCATCCCCGTTGCCTCCATGATGTCCCCGATCGTAATTTTGGATATCTCCTTGCGCTTCATCAGCTGCCTGACACAATCCGCAATTTTTTTCTTAGTTGAATAACACATACCCGTACCCCCTTCTCCTGATACACTGTATCCGTTACATTTTCCACACTGCCTGGTTTGTCGTTGAAATCGCAATCGCTCCCGCATCCAGTGCCCGCATGACGTCCTCCTTCTCCGAGATCAGACCTCCTGCGATCACCGGTACTGCTGCCTGCCCTGCTATATGCTTTATGATTTTAGGCATAATGCCCGGCAGCACCTCGATTAGATCTGCAAACTCCATACCGTGGTGTTCCAGTCCTCCAATCGCCTTGGAATCAATCGCAAATATGCGAAATACCGTACAGAGATCCAGCTCCTTCGCATAACGGATCATTTCCGGCTTTGTGGAAATAATACCGTCCGCCGCCGTCCCATACCGTATAAAACGCACCGCTTCCTCCCTGACCGCAAGCCCCCCGATCAGATCCAGATGTACAATGACAAACTTTCCGGCATCTTTTAACCGCTGCACAATATCCGGGATGGTAATCAACTCTCCATACAAAATGAATACCACGCGGATATCATTCTGTATACAGACCTCCACCCCCGTCTCGTCCTTCACCGCCGCGATAATCGGTCCGTCCACAATCGCGTCATAAAATTGCTGCTTCATCTTTTGTCTGCACTCCCCCCATTCTCCCCTGCCGCATCATGGCATTCCTGGCGCATCATTTCCATAATGATATTTCCCATAGCGGAAGTCAAAAAATCCCGCAAGCTGCACATTCTTTATTTCTTCATAGGGCGTAATTTCCTATGAAAAAAAGCACACCGACAGAGTAACATTTCTGTTATTCCCGGCCTGCTCTTTCACTCTTGGCTCACACTATAGAATTGTATGCAAAATACCGTGTAATTTCTTTCTGACATTATTATAACTATGTCAAAAAGGAAACGCAACCGAATTTCAGATTTTGCATTTGACAATTTCAGCGTTTTGTCAAAAAACTCACATCGGATTCTCAAGGTATTCCGCCAGCACCTGATATAACCGCTGCGGCTCTACCGGCTTTGCAAGATAGTCGTTCATTCCGGCTTCCTTACAGGCATCCATATCCTCGCGTGCATCTTTTGCACTCATCGCAATAATCGGAATCATCTACGCATCCTTGTGCGACACCCGTCGGATCTGCCTTGCCGCCTCAAAGCCGTCCATCTTCGGCATCACAATATCCATCAGGATCGCATCGAAATAATGCGCTTCCTTCTCCATAAAAAGACGCACCCCGATTCCCGCCGGACATGCGTCTCTTATTGTATCTTTATGTATGCCTTCGTTTCGATATGACATATATGCCTTCGCTTCGGTATGCCTTAGCTTGTCATCTCTGTGCCGTCATAACGTGCCAGATCCATGATCTTCTGAAGCTCCGCTCCCTCAACCGGCGCCTCGCCCAGACTCTCATGCCTGCCATCCGGCAGGATCTGTCCCAATGCGCGCACTTCCTTCTCCGCCGTCATCTCAATCGTGTAGTAACCCGCTTTCTTCGTCTGCGGATTAAACGTAATATAGATACGATAGCAAAGCGGGGCTGCCAGTGCTTTCTCCGGCAGATCCACGCGGATCAGTGTCAGATCCTCCGCAATGTCAAGCGCCATAACCGAATAGTCTGCCTCTGTGTACGGATAGAGCTTCGGCTCCTTATACGTCTCGGCAAAAATCTGGTTCACGAACGCCTCGCGCTCCTCACAGAGCTTCCGGACAAACGTCTCTCCCTCTGCATACAGGCGCTTCGGCAGAACTCCAAACTCCACCTGCTTTTTCACAAACACGTTAAACTGCTGCGGTGTCATCTTCACCTGCCGCATCTGTGCCGCCTTCTGATCTGCCTCATGCAGCTTCCGTACAAGTTCGGTCTTTAATACAAGGTTATCCGAGAACGGATTGATGACCAGCCCGGTCAGCTCCAGTTCCGGCTTCACGACGATGTTGTTGCACGCCGGGAACGGCATGAAAAGAAGTGCCTGGCTCTTCGGCTCCTCCGGCATCTGCTCCTTGGAAGTATATGCCACAAAAAACTGCTCGCCCTTGTTGTTCTTGAGGAAACACGGGGTCGGCTGATCCGGCGCCTTAAGCATTGCCGGCACATACAGCTTGGTCGGACGAAGCAGGTTTAACACCGTGGTAAGGTTCTCCTTGGTGCGCTCCGCCGCATACTGCTTAATCGCTTCCTCTAATCTATCGTTGGTGATCTCCATTGTCATTTTCTCGTCCATCTTATAAGTATCCTTTCCTATGCTCCGATGTCGCTAAAATGAATTATATCATATCTTTCCCATAAAATGAACTGTTTTCTAATCCACAACAAAGACTGAGATATCCTGTGTCAGACGCTGTGCCGTCTGATCGCATCTGCCAACTTCATCTGTGACCGTATCCGCCTCGGATTTGACTTCCACGGTCTTTTGTGCAATATCTGTCGTTCCTTTTGCACCTTCGTTGGTTGCCGTTGCAATTCCCTCCATCGCATCCAGCACTCCATCGATTGATGCCAGCAGTTCCTCCGATGTCGCGCTGAAATCGCTGATCAGTGCATCAATCTTTCCTGCATCCTGGTTGTATGCATCAGCCACCGCATCGAACATGTCATAGCTTGCCACGACATCATTTCCCACAAATGCAAGCAGCTGCTCCGCATCGGAAGAAAGCTGTGCGACAGAAGTCGTAACTTCCTCCGTCACCTTCTGTATCTGGGTAACAGTCTGCTTGGACTGATCTGCAAGTCCGCCAATTTCTGTTGCCACAACGGCAAATCCTTTGCCTGCCTCCCCGGCGCGTGCTGCTTCAATCGAAGCATTTAACGCAAGCAGGTTTGTCTGGTTTGTAATCTCCATGATCGCCGATGATAACACTTCGATCTGCTGAACTACCTTTGCAGCCTCAAGTGCCTTTGTAAGGCTCTCCCGTATCTCATTGTGGATCCGGCTCGCATGCTCACGCTGTTCTCTGGTATCGTTCTGTGCCTTTGATGCCCGCTCGTGTATATCTGCTGCCTGCTGTGCCCCATCCTGCGAACGATTTGCAATATTTTTTGCTGCCTCTTCAATCTCAAGAGACATGCTCTTAATCGTATCCGAGGATGCCGCGGTCTCCTCCATGCTTGCAGCAAGTTCCTCTGTCGTTGCGGAAACGTCCTCGATATTGCCGTTCAGCGTAATCACATTCGTCTTGACCGTATCGACGACCTCCCCGATTACATAACTCTCATTTTTCACTTCTCTGATAAGATCTCTGATCTGGCACTTCATATTCTCAAGGCGCTCGCCGAGAATACCAAAGTCGTCCCTGCGGTTCTCAAGCTGTACCGGCAGCGGCTGCGAAAAATCACCCTTTGTAATATAACCGATGTACGTGAGTGCAACCTGAAATGATTTGCTCAGTGAAAACGCCATATAAAGACAGACCGCCATAACAATCACAACCAGAAAACTTCCCATTCCGATAATCGCAAGCAGTGCACTTTTTACATTCTCCTTCATTGCCTGTGTCTCTTTGGCAACAGTCTCATCAATATAATCGATATAATTGCCCGTTCCAACAACCCATCCAAACGGCTCAAATGCCCTGCTGTAGGAGCGCTTCGGAGAGGACTCCGTCTCCCCTTCCTTCGGGAATACATAATCTGTATAACCGCCGTCCGGCTCCTGTCCGACACGTATAATCTCTTTTACCATCTGGTAACCTTCCGCATCCTTTGTCTCCATACGGTTTGTTCCCTCGGTCTCGCTTCCGAGCAGAACAACATTGTCTCCGTCATAGGTATCCGCCCAGAAATAACCACCGTCTCCATACCGGAGTTCCCTTAAAAGATCCGCTCCGCGCGTTTCGGCCTCCTCATAGGAATAGTCGCCGTTTTCATAGCCCGCATACACCGCATCCAGCATGGAAATTGCATTATCCACCTGATTCTTGATATTCTCATCATAATCATCTTCAATACTTGTACGGAGAACGCTCTCTGATCCCTCCTCCATAACCAGCATCCGGTTCACTGCCAGAACTCCGATCGCCAGTGTTCCAATCAGCGTAATCAGCGCAAGAATAATCATCTTCCAACGCACGCTCACATTTTTCATACCCATCCGACTCCTTCCTGATAGTTATTTCTTTTATTATCCTACTTTTTCATTTTTTTGTCTATAGATGTTAATTATTTTGCAATCTTTCCCCGTTTTTTGTAAATATTGCCCATATATCACTTACAGATAACGCGATAACACTTACGGAACCGGATGATTCTTACATATGAGTACCGTAGAAAAGCCTGTGTTCTTCTGGAACGGACTGATTCCCACGTCCCCGGGCTGACAGCAGATGTCTTCCACATGCCAGCACCCCTGCCTCTTCCATTGCGAAGAAGCAGGGGTGCGCTTTTTGTTTCTATATGTTTTTAAAAACAGTACCTGTTACACCGTTTTTTTATCTTCTGCAACTTTGAATTTGCGGATCATTTCACGCAGACTTTCCGCCTCACTGCTCATCTCCTGGCTGGCAGCCGCGCATTCCTCTGATGTTGCAGAATTTGTCTGTACGACATCATTGATCTGCTCAATTCCCTCATTAATCTGCTTAATTTCTGTCGTCTGTGTCTCCAACGTCTCTGCAATATTTGTAACTTCAGTCGTAATTAATTTGGAATTCTCAGCAACCTCTTCTAATTGTGCCGCAGTCTGTCCCGCAATCACCATTCCCTTTTCCACAGCTTTCACAGAGGTTTCAATCAGATTCGCAGATTCCTTTGCCGCCTGCGCACTCTGATCTGCCAATACGTTTACCTGATTTGCCACAACTGCAAATCCCTTTCCAGCCTCTCCCGCTCTTGCAGCCTCAATGGAAGCATTCAGTGCCAGCAGATTTGTCTGGGATGCAATTTCGTTGATTGTTGTGATAATCTTATCAATCTCTTTTGATGCCTCGCTGATCTCATGCATGGAATCAACCATTTCATGCATCTTGCCATTACTTTCTGAAATGGCATTTCCCAGTTCATCCACTTTTACACTGATTTCTTTTGCAGAATGTGAATTTTTTTCCACCTGTTCTGAAACACCTGTAACAGTTGCTGTAAGCTCCTCTACTACCGCTGCCTGGTTTGTAGCTCCATCTGCAAGATCATTGGAGCTTGATGCTACCTGCTCTGCTGCGCCGGAGACTTCATTGGAAACATTCTGGATTCCTTTGATCGTACCTGCCATACTTGCCTGAAATGCCATAAACGAATTTAAAATACTGACAAAATCACCTCTCCACTCCGCCTCAGGATGAACATCAAAATTTCCTTCTAAAAAGAGCTTCATGGAGCGGTCAATATCATCTACATAGGTTCCCAGTATACGAATTGATTTCCGCATACTGTGCGCCAGTCTTCCGATCTCATCATCGGAATGATATTCCAGCGTACTATGCAGATTTCCTTCTGTTAATTCCGTTGCAACGTCCTCAATCGCATGTAATGGCTCCAGAATTGTTTCAAGTACTCTCTTACTTGTTTTCCGCGTCAAAGTAAATGCACGAATCAGGCAGACAATAATCACTACAAATCCTGCAACCGTACAGACTACTATATTTCTGACTGTCTCGCTGCTTGCCTCATCTGTCAGTTCATCTAATTTTATCGCAATTTCTACTACTTTATTTAAAGCCGGGGTACAATCATTAAGAATTGCATCTGTGGCATTCTCATCGTTTCCGTTTTTTATTTCTTCTTCCATAATGGAATAACCAATTTCTCCCCAGTCAGAAAGAGCCGATGAATATTCCTCGTAATTTTCATCGGAAAGGACTTCCGTTTTCTTTAAAATCTGCAGTTCAGAATCAACTTCTGAAAGCAGTCTTTTTACTGTTTGTTCATAGTTATCGTAAGAGGATGTATCCTCATTTAATGCCATCTCTCTGATATTTCTTGCTGCAGCATTAACGTTAATCCTGCAGATTTTTACTGCCTGGTCTGCTGCATTAACATCCTCAACATAATGCATCATATTGGCAAACAATACCCCTATAATTACAACAGAAAGCAGACCAGAGATCAACATCATTGTAATGACTTTTCTATAGCCATAGTCTATCCTTTCCTTTAAATGCATGTTTTCCAATTTCTTCTTCTTCATACTCTCTTGTGATATCATGGGATTCTTATTCCTTTCGCTTATTTTTAGTATATCCTTAGTACTAATACACTAATATATCAACTTCTTTTTAAAAGTCAATACACGTCATTTATTTTATTTTATTTTTATTTTACATCTGACCGTTTCGGCAATCTGTCCAAAAACTCACATCGGATTCTCAAGATATTCCGCGAGCACCTGGTACAGTCTCTGCGGCTCCACCGGCTTTGCAAGATAGTCGTTCATTCCGGCTTCCTTACAGGCATCCATATCCTCGCGCGCGTCCTTCGCGCTCATTGCGATAATCGGAATCATCTGCGCATCCTTGTGCGGCACCCGTCTGATCTGCCTTGCCGCCTCAAAACCGTCCATCTTCGGCATCACAATATCCATCAGGACCGCATCGAAATAATGCTCTTCCCTCTCCATAAAAAGCTCCAGCGCCTGCCGTCCATCTTCCGCACAGACGACTTCCACGCCCCGGCGCTCCAAAAGCTTCCGCGTAATCTCAACATTGAGCGGATGATCCTCCGCGAGAAGCACCCGCTTCCCCCCGAGCGCGGCAAACGCCTGTCTGGAACCCCCGCCTCTCGCCACTTCCTTCTGCGGCTGAATATCCACGAGCGGAAGATCCAGATGCACCTTCACCTTCGTGCCCTCGCCGATCGCACTCGTGACTGCAATACTTCCGCCAAGCTGCTGCACAATATTCTGTGTAATTGCCAGCCCCAGTCCGCTGCCGTGCCGCCGTTCCGCCTCATCCCGTCTTTCCCGCGTAAACGGCTCAAACAGCAGTTCCTGAAACTCCCTGCTCATGCCGATTCCGGTGTCCGCGACAACATAATCCGCAGAAAAAGTACCGCTGTGAACCGCATAATTGCATACCCGAAAAGAGATCTCTCCCCCTTCCGGAGTGAACTTGACCGCGTTCCCCAGCAGATTAAAAAAGAGCTGCTCCAGCCGGATCGGATCCACCATGACATTCAGACTGTTCTCGCCGCCGGACATGTGAAATGTGATCCCCTTTTTGGCACACTCCGGCTCTGTCATATCCCGGATCGCCTCCATAAAATCCTCGAGCGCATACGGCTTCGGATGCAGCCGGAATCTCCCCAGTTCAATCATGGAAACATCCACGAGATCATTCAAAAGCCCCATCAGAAACCGGCTCGCCGTATCAATTTTTCCAAGACATTCCACCATCTTCTCCGGGTGATCCGACTCTTCAAGTCCGACCGCCGTCATTCCCATGATCACGTTCATCGGCGTCTTGATGTCATTGCTGATGCGGGAGAGAAAATCCGTCCTTGCATCCGCGACATGCTGCAACGCCTCATCCCTCTCACGCTCCGCCTTCCGGATCAAAACGATGCTGACCGCCAGTATCGCTCCGAGAAGCAGCAGGAAAATCAGCAGCAGGATTCCGCTTTCCCCCATGGTCTTTTTCCTCCAACAAGTATCATTCCGACAAGCAGCACTACCGCCGTCGCCACCTGATCCGGTGTCCCAAAAACAATGTCACGCACAAAACTCCACGCCGCGTGAAACGCTCCGATTCCCCATATATTTCCGCGCCGGATCAGATAAAGCGCCGCGAAAATACCGAACAGCATACCGTTTAAAAATGCAAGCGGCGCCTCCACGGCTCCCGCCGCGTACGGAAGCGCACCGATCACCGCACTGATAAGCACCGCCACCGTCATCGAATAGCGCCGCGCGATCGTTACCATCAGGTAACTGCGGTACAAAAGCTCCTCCGCCATCCCCTGGATCAGATATCCCAGGAGAAACAGCACCAGCATCCCCGGCGCCGTTCCGGTAAACAGCTTCGCTTTTCCCGCCGCCACCGCGATACCCCCCGTGACTACCGCAAATACCACCCCAAGTCCCAGTCCAATGGCATATTCCCGCAGCGCGTGCTCCTTCACAAAACCGATCATCTCAAAGCTGCGCTTCTGGAACTTCCTGCAGAATAAGACGACCACCAGAAGCATGGCAATTCCGGAAAAAAGCTTTAACACCGCGTAGGCATCCGAACCCGCAATCTGCACCGACACCTCCGACAGCTGTTCCATATCCCCGGAGGCAGCCGCATCCTGATATGCCGTGTTCGTATTCAGCAGCACAAGCTCTCCCGGCAGCAGAATCAGCATCTCTCCAAATGCCGCAATGATGTACACCGTCACAAACACCAGCAATTCCACCAGCCAGTGCTGCCCCTTCTGTACCTTTTTCGACTGCTCAACGAGCTTCGGACAATCTATGCTCTCTTTCATCTCAATCTCCCATCCTGCGTGTGGGCTTCTGTCTGCCCGCTGCGACATTTCATTTTACGGAAAACTGCCTGTTTCCGCCGTTTTTCTGCACTTATCATAACATAAAAAATGGAGCGATGCAAAAATTTCCTGCACCGCTCCACACGCATTTTCCGGCTCATTTCTTCCGCCGGCTGACGCTTATTCCGGCTCACTTCTTCCGCCGGCTGACTTCCATCCCGATCCGGTTACTAACGCCGGATTCCTATCCCAGCTCGATTACCGCCACTTCACAGCTTCCGAGTGTCAGCGCGTTCGCTTTTTCACATGCCGTCTCCACCGCGCTCTCTGCTCTCAGATTCGACAGCAGTACCTGCCTGCACGGATAGGCAAGCGTCAGGGAAACCGCATCCGTTCCAAAGTTTGCTGCAACCAGTATGCGCTGCCCACTCTCCCCGGACACACGGTAATACGCAAATACATCCGCCATTTCCTGGTAAGCCGGCTCGAAGATACCGTAGGTGAATGTTTCCCGGTAGGCGTCCGCCTTGCGCAGATGCACCAGTCTCCGGTAATAGGCAAGCACCGAATCCGTCCGCGCCTCCTGCTCCCTGACATTGATCTGCCGGTAATTCGGATTCATTGCCAGCCACGGCGTTCCGTCCGTAAATCCGGCATTCTCATCATCCGTCCACTGCATCGGCGTTCTGGCATTGTCCCTGCTGTTCTCGTAGCAGCAGCGCAGTGCCTCCTCCCTGCTGCAGCCCGCGTCAATGGCAACCTGATACTGATCCTTCGTGCTGATGTCGTCATACTCCGAAATGTCGTTCCGGATGCAATTTGTCATGCCGATCTCCTGTCCCTGATAGATAAACGGGATGCCGCGGAGCAGAATGGATGTGGTTCCCAGCATCTTTTTCCCGGCTTCATTTCTTGCATGCTCCGGCAGATAGCGGCTCGCTCCGCGCGGCTCGTCGTGATTCTCAATAATGTTCGCCGCGAATCCCGCCTTCTGCAATTTTAACTGGGATGCAAACAGCGTATCGCGCCATTTTTTGAATTCGATTGGTTTGCTGTCATACCAGCCGTGTTCTCCGTAGGTCAGCTCATGTGCGGAAAAATCAAACATGGTGGAAAAATGCCCGTCATCCCCGATGAACTCCGGCAGTTCGTCCTCCTTCATGTTAAAAACTTCCGCCACGGTAAATGCATCCCATTTTTCAAAGGTTGCATGTTTTAAGTCCTCTAAAAGCGCGCCGACTCCCTGCACTTCCTCAACCATCTTCACACAGGAGGCAAGTCCGTCGTCTCCATCCGGCGGGAATGACGGAAATGCCGTGTCTTTTTTGATGTTGATGATTGCATCGATGCGGAATCCGGCAAGTCCCTTCGCCAGCCACCAGTTCACCATATCGTAGATCTTCTGACGAAGGACAGGATTTTCCCAGTTTAAATCCGGCTGCTCTTTTGCGAACATGTGCAGGTAATATTTGTCTGTTCCCGGCACCGGCTCCCACGCATTTCCGCCAAAATACGAGCGGTAATTGCTCGGCTCCCTGCCGTCTTTTCCCTTCACAAAGTAGAAGTAATCCGCATATTCCCCATCCGGATCTGCCAGCGCCTTTTTGAACCATTCATGCTGGTCGGAACAGTGATTCACCACCAGATCCATCACAATGTACATGCCTCTCTTTTTTGCCTCGGCAAGCAGCTCGTCAAACTCCTCCATCGTTCCGAATTCCTGCGCGATCGCGTAGTAGTCGGAAATGTCATACCCCTGATCCACAAAGGGAGATTTATAAATCGGAGAGAGCCAGATGATGTCAATGCCAAGCTCTTTCAAATAGTCCAGCTTCGAGATAATTCCCCGCAGATCCCCGATTCCGTCCCCGTTCGTATCCAGAAAGCTCTTCGGATAAATCTGATATGCCACTTTATCGTGCCACCATTTTTTCTTCATTGCACATTCTCCTTTTTCCCAATACGGTTTTTCTTTTCCTTTTTGTATGATACTGTTATTATAATAAGAGAAATCCGTAATATCTTGCACTATATTTTCTTTTTTATTGCACAATACTGCTATTTAATATCAGGGGAACGCACATGAATAGGACATCCATTCCGGCGCCGGAGCAAAAGGAACACGCCCGGCACGGTGAACAGCTTTTTCCACTGCAAAAATATATCACCACGCTGGACGATCTGCACCCGTCCGTCAGCGCACACTGGCACGAGGAAGCGGAATTTACGCGCATTCTCTCCGGGAGCGGCACCTATCAGATCCAGCTGCAGCACTATGACGTTGCCGCGGGCGATCTCCTCTTCATCCCTCCGGCGCTACTGCACGCAATCACCGTGACGCCCAGAGAGAAGCTTTGCACCGAGACTTATGTTTTTCACATGCATTTTCTCGGCGCCAGCACCGCGGACATCTGCTCCGTGCAGTATCTGACGCCGCTTGCGACAGCAAAGCTGATTCCGCCGTTTTTCTTTGATACCCGTCATCCGCTGCACGCTGCCTTAGATGACCTGTTCAACGATATGGATGCCCTGCACGACGCCGCCACGCCGGGCTATGAGCTGCTGCTGAAGGCTGATTTTCTGCGCCTGATTGCGCTGCTTCTCCCCTGCTGCAGCGCAGCGGATGAGGACACACGGCTCCACATGGAATATACCGCCAAATTAAAAACAGTTCTGGAGTATATTGATGCCCATTATGCGGAGGAGCTTTCCATCTCCGCTCTGGCTTCCCTGTGCTATTTCAGTGAGTATCATTTCATGCGTTTTTTCAAGCGCTTCATGGGTACCTCCTGCTTAAATTACATCAAGAACCTGCGTCTGGAGAAGGCTGCCGAGCTGCTCGGGCAGGACAGGCTTACCCCGCTGGACGTCTCCCTGTCCGCCGGCTTCCACAACCTGTCCTACTTCTACCGGGAATTCCGGAAAAAATACGGCGTGACCCCGGGGGATTTCCGCGGAGCCGGTGCCCGGGAGAAATAGGCTTTATAATAGGAAATATCATTCCGGAGCGAAGCAGCGGGACGGAGTCTTTGAAACAAAATGCAAGAGTTTCTTCCCTGCCGCTTTCGGCAATTCATTCCGTGTCTTTGCCACGCTTGAACAATCCGCGAATGTGTCCGACAAACCCGCAGACAATGAGCGGACTTCCTAGCAGCGCTAAGCACACCTCTTCACAGACATGATAAAACCGCGCGAGCCGAAACTCGTTGCTTTCTGCTATTAAAAACAAGGCAGAAAGCAGCTCAAACATCGGTCTCGCGCGGTTATGTTTTGCTCATCGGTGTGCAAAGTGCTGCACGTAAGTCCTAAAATTGTCTGCGGCTTGCGGACACATTCGCGGAGTGCTCCAAGCCTGGAAAGACGCGGATCATCGCAGTTGTCGAAAGCGGCTGGGTTAGAAAGTCCGTATTTTGTGATCAGACTCCGCCCCGCTGCTTCGCTCCGGAATGTGATTGTCTGTTATAAATCCCCGTAAAGATCACTTCTCCCCGGCTGGCTCCGTGAAAACCGCCCGGGGCATGCCCTATTTTCCGGTCAGCGGCTACCGCAGGCGCTCTTCGCGGTACTCCTTCGGCGACATGCCATATTCCCGGCGGAACGCGCGGTAAAAGCTGGAATAGTCCCGGAACCCGAACCGCTCATACACCTGGCTGATGTTCTCACCGCCTAAAATCGCCTCCCGGGACGCCTGCATCCTTTTCTTTAAAATATACTGGTGAACCGAGATTCCCGCCTGCTCCTTAAAGACGTGCGCCACATAATAGCGGCTCACGAAAAAGGCTCCTGCCAGTTTTTCCAACGACAGTTCCTCCTCCAGATGCTCCTCTATATAATAGATCAGATTCTGATAGAGATCCTGCTCCTTTACCTTGGCGGGATTTTCTTCCTCGTACACCATCCGGTTCAAGTGCAGGATCAGATCGTTGACCAGCAGCGGTATCCGCGCCTCCCTCCCAAAACGCTCCATCTGCATCTCCTCAATCAGCTGAAAGATTTTAAACTGCGTGGCGTTAAATGTAATTACATCACTGTGAAACACATTTTTCCCGGACACTTCCGCGCGCTGCATCAGGTAGCCGTATGCCGGAGAAAGTTCCATCAGCCGGCTGGCATATTCCCGGCTGACCCAGAACACGAACCGGCGGTATGCCTGCGCATGGTTGTGCACAACGGCACGGTGCCTGCGGTGCGGAGGAATTACCACCATATCCCCATAGCGGAGCGGGTATCTCTGCCCCTCAATCTCAATCGAGACGTCCCCCTCCATAAAAAAATAGAACTCATAATAATCGTGTGTGTGCGTATCCACTTTTGACGTGTAATGTTCATTATAATAATATAGTTCAAAATCGCGGGACAGCATGTACTGTCTGGTGCTGAATCTGGTCTGTAAATTTTTCTGCATGCGCTATTTCCTCTTCGGGCACTCCTTTCATGCCGCCATTGATCCGTTGCTTTCCTTTTTCGTCTTATATTTTTTCAAACTCTTCCCTGATTATAGCGGAAGATAGCAACTTTTGCAATGTATGCAACAAGTCTTTCAATTTGCTTTTGGAGCGGATTTTATATAATGAAATCATCCAATATGACACTTCCTTAACGGAGCAGAAAAGAACGGAGGTTACACACTATGGAAATGACTTTAAGATGGTACGGTTCCAAATTTGACACCGTCACCTTAGAGCAGATCAGACAGATTCCGGGCGTGACCGGAGTCATCACCACCCTCTACGATACCGCACCGGGTGAGGTCTGGAGCAGAGAGCGCATCGCCGCATTAAAGGCGGAAGTTGCTGCCGCAGGACTTCATATTTCCGGTATCGAGAGCGTCAACGTCCACGACGCCATCAAAACCGGCGCACCGGACCGTGATCTCTACATCGATCACTACATTGAGACACTGGAAAATCTCGGAAAAGAAGATATCCATCTCGTATGCTATAACTTCATGCCTGTTTTCGACTGGACCCGCACGGAACTCGCCAGAAAGCGTCCGGACGGTTCTACTGTCCTCGCTTACACCCAGGAGGCTGTGGATGCCCTCGATCCGGAGAAAATGTTTGAGTCCATCGCCGGGGATACCAACGGCAGCATCATGCCGGGCTGGGAGCCGGAGCGCATGGCGCACATCAAAGAGCTTTTTGCCATGTACAAGGACATTGACGATGAAAAATTGTTTGCCAACCTGAAGTATTTTCTGGAGCGCATCATGCCGGTGTGCGACAAGTATGACATCAACATGGCAATCCATCCGGACGATCCTGCCTGGAGCGTATTTGGTCTTCCGCGCATCATCATCAACAAGAAAAACATTCTCCGCATGATGAGCATGGTCGACAATCCGCACAACGGTGTAACTTTCTGCTCCGGTTCCTACGGAACCAACCTGGAGAACGATCTGCCGGATATGATCCGTTCCTTAAAGGGACGTATCCATTTTGCCCATGTGCGCAATCTGAAATTCAACAGCCCGACAGACTTTGAGGAAGCCGCACATCTCTCTTCAGACGGCACTTTTGATATGTATGAAATCATGCGTGCCCTCTACGAGATCGGTTTTGACGGTCCGATCCGTCCGGACCACGGACGTATGATCTGGGGCGAAGTCGCTATGCCGGGTTACGGCCTTTATGACCGCGCACTTGGCGCCACCTACCTGAACGGACTTTGGGAAGCAATTGAGAAAGGAGCTGCACGCTATGAAGCTAAATAACAAAGGATTAGAAAATAAGAACGCATGGGAAGCTGCCGGTTACGCACTTCCGCAGTATGACAGAGAGGCGGTTGCCGCCAGAACAAAGCAGAATCCGTTCTGGATTCATTTCGGAGCCGGCAACATTTTCCGTGCCTTCCAGGCAAATGTGGTACAGGATCTTTTAAACAAGGGAGATCTTGACCGCGGTCTTGTCGTTGCCGAGGGTTACGATTATGAAATTATCGAGAAAATGAATCATCCGCATGACGACTACAGCATTCTTGTCACTTTAAAGGCAAACGGCACCGTTGAGAAAACCGTTGTCGGCAGTGTGATGGAGTCTCTGGCACTCGATTCCGAGGACGATGCACAGTTCTCCCGCCTGAAGGAGATTTTCTCCGCGGACTCCCTGCAGATGGCAACTTTTACCATCACAGAAAAGGGTTACAACCTCTACGGTTCTGACGGCAGCTTCATGCCGGCAGTTGCCGCAGATATGGCAGCAGGTCCGCAAAAGCCGGCCAGCTATATCGGAAAAGTCGCATCTCTTCTGTATGCACGTTTCCTTGCAGGTGAGAAGCCGATCGCCATGGTAAGCATGGATAACTGCTCCCACAACGGAGATAAGCTCGCGGCAGCCATCACAGCATTCGCAGAGGGCTGGGTAAAGAACGGTCTTGCCGATGAGGCATTTGAGGCTTATGTGAAGACTTCCGGCAAGGTATCCTTCCCGTGGACGATGATCGATAAGATCACCCCGCGCCCGGACGCTTCCATCGAGGAGATTTTAAAGAAGGACGGTGTCGAGGAACTGGATCCGGTTGTCACCAGCAAAAACACCTATGTGGCGCCGTTTGTCAACGCAGAGGAATGCCAGTATCTCGTCATCGAAGACAACTTCCCGAACGGTCGTCCGGCTCTGGAAAAGGGCGGTCTGATCTTTACCACACGGGAGACCGTCGACAAAGTCGAGAAAATGAAGGTCTGCACCTGCTTAAACCCGCTTCACACCGCACTTGCTGTTTACGGCTGCCTGCTCGGCTACAACTTAATCTCCGAGGAGATGAAGAATCCTTCTTTAAAGAAGCTTGTTGAAGTGATCGGATATAAAGAGGGACTTCCGGTTGTTATCAATCCGGGCATTCTCGATCCGAAAGAGTTCATCGATACCGTATTAAATGTCCGCATTCCGAATCCGTTTATGCCGGACACACCGCAGCGTATTGCAACCGATACCTCCCAGAAGCTGGCCATCCGTTTCGGCGAGACCATCAAAGCCTATGCGGCAGCTCCTTCTTTGAACGTTGCCGACTTAAAGCTGATCCCGCTTGTATTTGCCGGATGGCTGCGCTACCTGATGGGTGTTGACGACAACGGTAACGCATTCACCCCAAGCCCGGACCCGATGCTTGCAGAAGCGTCCTCCTATGTTGCCGATGTAAAACTCGGCGAGGCTTTCGATGCAAAGAAAACGCTTGCACCGATCCTCTCCAACGCAAAGATCTGGGGCGTTGACCTGTGCGCACTCGGCATGGATACGCTGGTATGCGATTACTTTACCGAGCTTACCGCAGGCACAGGCGCTGTTGCGGCAACCCTTGCAAAATATACCGCTTAATCCAGAGACAGAACAATCCTTTTTCCTGTTACTTATCACGTCAAGAGGGGCTGCCCGCTTCATGCGGCAGCCCCCTCTTCTATGTACGATCGCTATACCGGCTGCTGACCGGAAAACATCGAAAAATACTCCTGTGCTCTCCCGCTATATTTTTGTTTTTACAAACTGATATATCTTTTCCGCACTGTGTTTTTCCATTCCCTGGCACTGTGCTCTCTGCATCGCGTTTCTCTTCCCGGGATTATGAAGCAGCTGCATTCCTTTTCTGACCAGGCCATATTCCGTGTATGCGGTCACGCTCATTCCCTTTTTGACAAAAAAGCTCCGATTCTTTGTCTCACATCCCGGTATCGGCTTTGTGTGGACAATGGGAATCTCCGTCACTGCGGCCTCCGTGGAGGTGAGTCCGCCGGGTTTTGTGTAAATGATGTCACACGCATGCAGATAAACCGGCATGTTGCTGACGCTTCCCAGGATCGTCATCCTCGCATCTCTGCCGAAGCGTGCCTGCATCCGCTGCTCTAGTTTCTGATTGCTGCCGCAGATCAGAATGAGGTGCTCCTCCCCTTGTATGCGCCTCAGCAACGCCGGAATCAGCCGGTCGATCGATCCCGCTCCCATGCTGCCACCTGCCACAAGGATATACCGCTGTTTTTCTTCGAGTCCCAGACTTTTTTTCGCCGCCTGCTGCACCTTTTTGCGCACAATGCTGTGCGCGTGTGTATCCGCCGCAGCACTTTCTTCCGGCGTACCACCCCACGGCTCACTGCATGCCGCCGCCACCGGAATGCCCGTCACCACCAGCTTTTCTTCCGGAATCCCGCGCTTCACAATCTCCGGGATCAGACTCTCGTGCGGAATCATATAATAGTCGCAGTCCGTCTCTTCCCAGAACGGGATACAGGTATAATCCGTCATCACCGCCACCGTGAGCGGAAGCTTCATTCCCTTTCGCTTCATATAGGTAATGGTTTCCGCCGGATACAGATGCGGCATGACAATCACGTCCGCCGGATGTTTCTTCAGATACGCCGCCAGGTAGACTGCCATCTTCCCATTGACATAATAGACCGGCGAACGACGGAGAAGCCGGCTGACAAGCATGCCGATCTTATACAAAAGTCCGAACAGACCCGGGGCAATCTTTACCGTCTCCACATAGACGTTACCGACCGTCCTCGAGACCTTCTCTCCTGCAAGCTTAAGATAATCCAGCACCACCGCCTCGTCCCCGTGCGCACGGAAAGTCTCCGCAACCGCGCGTGCCGCCGCGTTGTGGCCACCGCCTGTATTACATGATAAGATCAGTACATTCATTTTTTTCCTCCCCCGGGCATCCGAATGTGTGCCGGTAGATAACCGTTTCGGCAATCAGCAGGCCTCCGATCAGAACCGGCCGCTCCTCCACCGCAAGACAGGTTCCCGCTGCAAAGCACAGATACGTCACAATACTCCGTCTCACATGGCTTTTGATCTTAAGCAAAAGTGAAAACAGCAGATAAAACAGCACCAGCATCGCTAACGGCTGCCAGATTCCCGCCGGCACCAGTCCCAGCAGAACCCCGAAGGATACCGCGATCGCCTTGCCGCCGCGCCCGCGGTGATAAATGGAATAGGCGTGTCCCAGCACAGGCGCCGCCATTACTGCCGCAAACCACAGGGATTGCAGACCGGCGGTCCGCTCGCACAGCCACACCGGTAAAAATCCCTTCAAAAGTTCCAGCAGCAGCACACAGGTTCCACAGACTGCGCCGCCGTACCGGAATGCATTGTAGGTTCCGGGATTTCCGTCCTCCGACATCTCCCGGATATCGATATGGCGGGTCAGCTTCGGAAGCACATAAGCAAATAAAATGCTTCCCAGAAGATAGCCGCCGATCACAAATCCCAGATAACTACTCATAACCGCTGCTCCTCTCGCTCTCGTTTTCTAACACTGATATGTAATGTAACATATTTTCTTTCATAAGAAAAGACAGGGCGGCAGAAACTCTTTCTGTCACCCTGTCCTTTTCGTTTATTTCCATTACACTCCCCTGTAATAAAAAAGAATCTTGCTTGCGAGATTCTCCGCGCGCGAGCGGTTCGCAAAGCGATATTTTCCTTACCGCGAGCTGCGCATCCTCGCGGAGCGTTTTTTATTTCATAGGAAAGTTCCACTTTCACACATGAATGTATCACGGTATTTCCTATGAAATAAAAACAAAACCGGATATAGGAAATGCCCTCGCAGACGTTTTTGTCACTCACGCAGCAGGTACGCATCCCTCTCTGCTCCCGTAGATACCAGATAAATCGGATGATCCACGAGTTTCTCCAGTGTACACACATATTTTCTGGCATTTTCCGGCAGATCCTTCCAGCTTCTGCAGCCGGAAATATCGCATTCCCAGCCCGGCAGTTCCTCGATCACCGGTTCTGCCTCCTCGAGTCTGCTGTCCGTCGGGAAAGAATCAAGCAACACACCGTGCAGACGGTATCCCGTAATTACCGGAATTTTATCAAATGCTCCGAGCACATCCAGTTTGGTCAGTGCAATATCCTGCGCCTTCTGGCACCGGATGCCGTAACGGCTTGCAACAGCGTCAAACGGTCCGACACGGCGCGGTCTGCCTGTTGCTGCGCCGAACTCTCCGCCGCTCTCCCGCAATTTTTCATTCCAGGCTTCGCCCATCGCCGTCTCCGCTACAAACGGTCCCTCGCCTACGCATGTGGAATATGCTTTCATGACGCCTACCACGTTGTCGAGCGCGCAGCCCGGAATACCGGCACCGATCGGGGCATAGCTTGCAATTGTATTGGAGCTGGATGTAAACGGATAAATGCCATAATCAATATCGCGGAGCGCTCCAAGCTGCGCCTCAAACAGAATATTTTTCCCTTGACCGGCAGCAGCACCGAGCAATGTTCCCACGTCGCAGATATAATCTTTGAAAAATTCTGCCTGGCTTCTGCACCACTCCATAATCTCATCATAGGAGAGCGGTTCCTGATTGTATACATTCTCCAGCACCAGATTCTTGCTGTCGATGATAACTTTTAAACGATGCTGTACGGACGGCGCATCCAGTTCCAGCAGATCGCCCATCCGAAGCGTCTTTTTCATATATTTATCTCCGTAGGCGTAGGCGATGCCTCTCCGGGTCGATCCGAATGCGGAACCCGTCTTGGAAAGCCGCTCCTCCTCAAGCACATCCTGTCTCACATGGAACGGCATGCAGATGGTCGCCTTATCTGAAATCTTAAGGTTCGACGCATCCACTTTTACTTTCATATACTGCATCATTGCAATCTCATGGCGCAGATGATCCGGATCGATCACCATACCGTTTCCCAGCACACAGACTGCCGTCGGATGCAGGATACCGGACGGAAGCAGATTCAGCACAAATTTTCCCTGATCCGTCACCACCGTATGCCCGGCGTTATTGCCTCCCTGATAACGGACAACATAGTCCGCCTTTTCTGTGAGAAGATCCACGATTCTTCCCTTTCCTTCATCGCCCCAGTTAATTCCCGTCACTGATGTTAACATAATAATTGCCTCTCTTTCTAATTGCGGATGTCCTCCAGCTTCTTGGACACTCTTGTCTTTCTTTTTCTTCCGGTATAGTCTGCGCGGATGTTCTGCACAATCCGGTTAAAATCACTGTCCGCCACCGCCACATCACAGCAGGTCTCCGAGTCTTTGTCTCCATAGACAATACTGTGATGCACATGCAGCATCTTCATAAGCCGGTCAAGCATGTTCCGCGGGCTTGCCTCAATCGACAGAATCTTGAGAAGACTCTTCTCCCCGAATACGTGATCCTCCAACAGGAATTTCAGCTTCCCGGCGAATCCCATCTCCTCAAGCTGCTTCTCCAGCATAATCAACCGGTTGTGCGTGTCCAGAACACTGAAATACAAAATATGATCTTCATCGTGCGGTGCACGTTTCATATAGTTGCGGTACGGCGAAGTCCGGAGTTTCTTTAAGTATCCTTTCTGGTCCTCGTCCACCAGATCGTTATAGTAAATCACCCACACGTCATCCACGATGACATTGGTGAAAAATGCGCGGTTCTGCTCCGTCAAAAGCTGCCGGATACGGATTCCCATATCGTGCTCCATCAGGCATGCATGCAGATACCTGTTCTGATAAATATCATACAGAACCGCTCCGTCAAGGGCGATCACCGGCAGGCGCAGCTTTAAGTGCTCGACCTCCGCAATCAAAGACGCCGGTGTCTGTCTGGTAATCATGGTAAAAAGTGCGCCCTCGTCAATCATATGATTTAATGCTGTCTTGTTAAATTCGCTGATCTGCCGGTGCGCACTGCGCAGCTCATCATCCAGCTCCGCCACGAACAGCACATCGTTGCGCTTCTTCCCGTGTGTGTGAAAACTGCCAACCAGGCTGCCGATTCCCACGCCGAGGAAAGTATCCACCACCCTGTAAAACAGGAATTCATACGGCGATACTCCATCATGTGTGATGACCGCAACGCTTAAATACGCCACGCACGCCATGAACGCAATGTACTGTTTGCCGAGCAGCACCGTCAGATAAATGGTAATGCAGATCATTACCGCGTTTAAAAGATCCCACCACAGTTCGCCTCCGGGCAGACCCTTGACCGGCATTTCCAGAAACATCGCCACCGCACCGGTGACCGCGCCGATCAATGTTCCGATCGCACGGTTGAATGCCGTGTCCTTTGTGTTTGCAATATCCGGCTGGATACAGATGATCGTCGTGATCAGAACGTAGAACGGCGACCGCTTTGCCCCTACCGCAGTAAAAATCAACAATATCAGGAAAGCCGCTATCGATGTTTTTATAATCCTCATGCCAATGCGCGGCATACTTTTTTTCATGCTTCTCATCCCTTTTCAGACACTTCTGGCATAACGTTCCATCTCTTCCCGGAACCCCAGCGCAATCCCGTTTGCCTGCTCAATGTTGCGCTCCATGGCATCGCCAAAATGACGCAGCGGAAGGAAAATTCCCAGTTCCTCGCTTCCGGTCTCCTGCCCGTTTACCTGCATTTTCCCGTAATACATAAAGGCACGCGGCAGCACATCTTCAAGCCGCATCAGCGCGTCCCATACATGGACATACACCTGCGCATCCGTCAGATGCTCCTGCAAATGTTCCGGCATGGCATAGAGCAGCAGGATTCCCAGATGTCGCCCGATCTCCACGCTCTCCACCGACAGATCCTCCTCGCCGTAGCGGTGCTCCTCGCGGAAACCGTACGCCAGATATTCCCGCATCTGTGGGATCGGCTCCCTGTGCTGATAGATTCTGCTGAACTTCTGGTAAACCTTGTCCGGGACGTTCACCGGGAGCTTCTCTCTTAAGATTCCCTGGTCATCGGTCAAAAGAATCGGGTTTGTCTTGCCCTTGTCGTCAAACCGGATCGGGATCAGAAAAGAGTTGCGCAGCAGATCAAACATGCTGTTTCCGCAGATCGCCATCAGAAATGCCGACAGATCCTTGTTCTGGTATGCCTGAAACAGCGCCCTCGTAAAAGTCTGTGGCGATACCGCCGGCATCTGCGCATCCATATCCTCCGATTCCGGAAAATGCTCATAAAACGTATCCTTCAGCCGCTCACACGCATCCGGATTTTCCAGAATCTTCTCGAACAACTGCTCCGCTTTTTCTTCCCTTGGAAAAATAGTTGCCATTACACTCTCCCCTTTCTGTCTGTTCTCACCTGTTCCATACACGCAGCTTTTCCAGGAACATTAACAGCACGCTCACCATCAAAAGTCCGCCTGATACCCAGATCACATGTACTCCGTAACGAACCGATAAGTTGCCGCCTGCCCCAGCGCCCAGCGCGAAAAACAAGATGATGCCAAAATAATAAAGAGCCTGCTTTAAAAACTCGGGACGGCGCTCCCTGAAATACATGGAAAGCGATGCCGTACCACTCCGCAGATTGCCGATGCACATCGTGCTGGCGTAGGAATAGCCGTCCACCTTCCGGAATGCCTGCACCTGCATCGCACAGGAGAACGACACCAGGATGGTCGCCGTCATGTTGAGGGTCTGCGGAAGGAATCCGACAATCAGAAGGATTGCAATTTCCAGAAGCAGAATTCCCTGCCGCCAGTGCAGCCGCCTGGCAAAGCGGAACTGCGCCTGTATCCGCTCCGCCGCCAGCACGCCAAACGCGAATGCCAGAAGCGGCAGCAGATACTTCAGCCCGTCCTTCCACTCTCCCATCATAAAATGCTGGCTCATCAACACCACATTGCCCGTCTGCGCGTTGGAGAACACCTTGTCTCTGGTAAAGTAGGTGTATGCATCCTGAAAGCCTCCGGACATTGCAAGGAAAATACTGTTGATAAACGCTTCCGACATCTGCTTTTCCGGAAGTACCTGTGTCATCCAGCCTGTGAACTTTCCCTTTTTCACCTGTATCACTCCAAACTCTCTTGCTTTCTTGATCCTTCTGTATTATACTGACCGAAAATAGATATGTAAAAAGTATATTTTATATATTGGATATATCAATATCATATATCAAGGAGTGCAAAAGGAGGCACGGATCATGACGCTGGATTACTACCGCATTTTTTACTATGTTGCACAATATCAAAGCTTTTCCAAAGCTGCTGAGATTCTTGGGAACAACCAGCCGAATCTCTCCCGCTGCATGAATCTGCTCGAGAGCGAGCTCGGCTGCAAGCTGCTTGTGCGCACCAACCGCGGTGTCAGCCTGACGCCGGAGGGGGAACGCCTCTTCTCCCATGTCGCTATCGCCAACGAACAGCTGATGCTCGGGGAACAGGAAATCTTAAAAGACAAAAGTCTCGAAAGCGGTCTTGTGACCATCGGCGCGAGCGAGACGGCTCTGCGCCTGTTTCTTTTGAACAAACTGGAGCTTTTCCACCACAATTATCCACATGTGCGCCTGCAGATTTCCAACCATTCCACACCGCAGGCCATCCGTGCCCTGTCGCACGGCACCGTCGATTTTTCCGTGGTGACGACCCCGATCGACATCAAAAAACCTCTTCACAAGACGTCGCTTTTATCCTTTCGCGAAATCCTGATCGGAGGTTCTTCCTATGCCGCTATTGCCTCCCGCATGCAGAGTCTGCACGACCTGTCGGAGGTTCCTTTTATCTCTCTCGGAGCCGGAACCGGCACGAGAGAATTGTATTCCCAGTATTTTCTAAGTCATCATCTTGTATTTTCACCGGACATGGAAGCCTCCACGACCGATCAGATTCTGCCCATGGTCGCGCACAATCTCGGCATCGGCTTCTATCCGGAAGCACTCGCCTCCGAACCGATTGCGCGCGGGGAAGTGCTTCCCATCCGTCTGGTCGAGCCGATCCCGGAACGTGAGATCTGCCTCATCCGGGACACAAGCCGCCCGAAGAGCATCGCTGCCCAGAAGCTGATGGAACATCTGCAGAGCGATACCTGAAACGACACCGCTCAAATGCTTTTTTCTGCAAGAAGCGCCTGTATTTCCTCCGGTTCCGGCATCACGCGCAGCGCTCCGCGTCGTGTCGTGACAATCGATGCCGCCGCATTTGCAAAACGCAGCATCTCTTCCAACTCCGTCGTGCCAAATCCCGCCACGCCGTGTTCCAGAATATAGTGCAGGCAGCATGCACCGAACGTGTCTCCCGCTCCGGTCGTCTCGATCGTGCCCGCCTGTATAAATGCA
The DNA here is from genome assembly GCF_000225345.1 of Roseburia hominis A2-183. NCBI lineage: Bacteria > Bacillati > Bacillota > Clostridia > Lachnospirales > Lachnospiraceae > Roseburia > Roseburia hominis. Next base: position 271,834 of record NC_015977.1, on the reverse strand, counting down.
GGTTGTTCGGCTCTGCGGCTGCTGCAGTATGCCCGGCTTCCCCCGCTTCCCATCGACAACAGAATCAGAGGAATGTAGTATTCCCGCCAAAGCATGTCCACTCGCGGTCGAAATCCTCCTCGCCGGTAAATCACCAGATCTCATTGTCCGATATTTTCAGCACATCGCACACTTCCATCCCGTAAGCAGTCTGTCTCTTCGTCTCTTCCAATGACCGCCAGAGCGGTTCCCTTATGTTCGGATCAAAGGAGAGCATCGCCCCGTTTGCCTTTGCGGTCTCAATGGCATGTCCTGTGGCGCTTCGCACCGGCTCATCCGTCATCGAGAGCGTGCCAAAATGAAATATGCGGGTGTCCTTTAAGATCTGCTCCTGCAGTTCCTCTGTACGCAGCATCATATCCGCGCCCGGATTCCGGTAAAAAGAAAAAACGCGGTCTTATGTCCAAACTTCTGCAGCATTGCCAGCACATTGCAGGGTGCTCCGCCCGGATTCGCCTCATACATGAGATTCCCCTGTGCACTGCTGCCGTTTTCCGTAAAATCAATCAGCACTTCCCCCCGCGTACGTCTGCGCCGCATACGGCAGCTTCCTGAGATATGCCTCGTTTACAGTAATTACCTTTAAGATACAATCATCTGCTTCTTCAAACTGTCTCCTGCCTTCCAGTTTTTCATATTCCATAAAATAATTTTTATCATCCTTTATATCCGAAACCTGACAGCAATAGTCAATTGCCAGCTGCTGATATAATTTTCTTTTATATCATCCATATCCATCACCTCACACTACGATAAGCTGATCATCCACTTACGCCTCTTAAAAATAACAAGCGCTACCACCAGCCTGAATATTTCTTCGGTGGTAAGCAGTGTATACACACCAACTATGTCCCACTTAAATGCATATGCTGCAAGCAGACACAGCGGGATTCCGATGCACCATGTGCCAACAATATCAATCATCATAATCATTTTGGTATTGCCGCCGCTTCTTATGATACCGCCTCCGAGTATCATATTTTCAACCTTGACCGGTGCATACAGGGCAAATACAATAAGCAATATCTTTCCAAGTTCTTTTACACTGTCATCTACACGATACAGCCCGGTATATACTCCAGCCAGAAGAATGAGCAATATCGATACTGCTGCCGCACCAATTAAGCCTGCATACATTATTTTCTTCGATTCTGTATAAGCCTCATCATACTCTTTCCTGCCAAGCCTCTTGCCAACCATTACACCGGCAGCCGCCGACAATCCGCTAAGCGCTCCTACAATAAGCCCCTGTATCGGACAGGTAAGTGTGTATGCCGCCAGATTTGCCATTCCAAGATGCCCATAGACGGCAGACTCCACATTTTGTCCGAGGCTCCACAAAAATTCACTGACCAGAATCGGCATAATCATGATCAGATAATCCTTGATAGTAATTTTACTGAAACGCAATGACCATACCGGTTTATCTTCATCCTTTCTGATACATAAGGCAAATCCAACCGCAATAAATACCAGATTAAATAACTGCGAAATCAGTGTTGCGATCGCAGCTCCCTTTATTCCCATACATGGCAATCCGAATTTTCCAAATATCAGCAGATAATTAAGACCTGTGTTTACAGCGACTGCCCCAAAGCTCGCCCAAAAAGGTATTGTGGCATGCTCCCTGCAGCGCAGCCACGAAGATAAAATATTGCCGGCCGCCATTGGAATATAGGAGAACGCTACTATCCTGAAATAGACCGCACCGGTATTTACAATACTCACATCCCTCGTGTACAGCCCAAGAATCTGCGAGGGAAAAACTCCTGCTGCAAACAAAAACAGCGCAGCTATTACCATTCCGCTAATAAGGCTCACATCAAAACTGCACCATGCCTCTTTTGTATCTTCCGCACCAATAAACTGTGCGATCAGTATCCCCGCAACCGTACTCACTGCACCAATCACTACAGAAAAAATCAGCGAAAAGTTTCCACATAGTCCAACTGCCGATATGTTAGTCTACACTAACTGTCCTATCATAATCTGGTCTACAATTGAAAAAGATGCCTGCAGCATACTTTGCAAGGTGACAGGAATTGCTATTTTACACAATGTTTTCATAAATTTCGACATTATAATTCCCCCGTACTTTCTCTCTTAATTAACTCAACCGGCAACACAATTTTTGTCTCACATTCTGCTCCATCGCGCATTGCCTCAAGACACTTAATTGCAGTTTCTGCCCTAAGGGACGCCTCCTGATGAATTGTTGTTAGAGAAGGATGGCTTTCCCTGCTTGCCATGTTGTCATCAAATCCGATTATCTGGATATCCCTTGGAATCCGAATGTTCTTTCCCTGCAAAAACCTCATAAACTCAAGTGCATAGAAATCTGATACCGCAAAAACAGCGGTAACATTTTTCTCTAACAGCGCCTGATATTTATCCTCATAAAAACGCATTCTCTCCTTTTCTGTCCTTGGTATTTTCCATCTTAATGTTTCTCCCGGTCCAAAGGCTTCGCTAAAACCTTCGATGCGCTCTTTATCCATGCAGATAAAATTGTCCGCTATGCACAACGCTTTTTTATGTCCAAGCTCCCTAAAATATCTTCCTGCCTGATAACCACCGTCATAATGATTGATGACCAGATTGACCACCTTGGAACATTTTTCAAAATAACCATCATACACTACAAACGATATCCGCATCTGATTTCTGAGTTTCTCATAATCCGCTTCACAAAAACCCATCAGAATCAGCCCATCCATATTCCACATAGATGCAAACACCGGAATCTCACTGATGTCAGATGTCGTTTTTATCATCAGAAAATATCCTTTTTCATTTACCCCATGGGAGAGAGCATTTATTGAAGCCATAACAAATCCATCCTCTAAAACCCTGCCCTCATACTTTTCATTATCATTCACCACCACTCCGATGATTCTTGAATTATTCCTGGCAAGCAGAATAGCTGCCATATTCGGGATATATCCCGACCTCTCCAGCTCCTGCTGGACGCGTTTTACCGTCTCATCCGAAATCTTTTCTGTTTTTCCGTGAATCACCTTTGAGACAGTTGCAGTACTAAGACCTAATGAATCTGCAACATCCGCAATCCGAACTCTGTCCTGTGCCATATGTATTCCTTCTTTTCCTATATTCTGATTATATGGTACAACAGAAATATGTGTGTTACAAAGGTTAAGTGCATAACCCATGACAAAAATTGCATTCCTGCCTCTTGCATACGGTTATGAAGTATGTCCACCTCTTGCACGGTGGCGAGCCGATGAACTTTCTGTAATAGAAAAACACCCTACATTGCTGCAAGGTGTCGATGTTGTATGCATCTTTTATCTCTGGTGCGTATTTCATAATCATGTCTGCAAGAAAGCCACAGCAGCATCCAAAATCCTTGTTCATTGCCAAGCCTCCCTTAAATGCAAGAATTTCTTACTATTTTACAAGTGAAGTTTGGACTATACGGTCTTTGGTCAGCAATGCCTGATGCCGAATTTCTGACACTTTTTATCTCCATACCTCTTTTGAAATGGAAACCATCTGCATTTTCTCAAAAATAAAATACGATACAACATCATATCGTAAAAAAGTAAAGCATATGCCATGTTGTTTTCTCCTATCTTCCCACCAGCTTTAAGAATTTCTTATCATTCATCTGCTCATTCGTAACATACTCCCCATCACAAAATAGTGCATAAGTCGTAATCGGTGTTGGTACATTCTGAGCATCCTTCCTACTTTCGATCTTCACAGCCTTGAATGGAATGCCATTCTTCTGAGCGGTTTCTTCCAGGATTGGTACATACTTTGCATTGAAAGGACATTGGTTTGTATAATAAAGAACATAGCCACGTTCATTTATATGAGGGTGTTTTGCACATTCCTTGAACACCGGTGGCTCAGTTTTCTCTTCAAATGGCAGATACCATAACTGGATTCCATTATCAGCCTCATCACAAACTTCAAATCCTTTATATTTTAGAAACTTCGGATCAGCCAGAAATGGCTTTTTCCTTGCTGCCGCAAGAATACATAGGCCTTCCTTCCCCTTTTCTCTGCTGTCCTCAATACACCTGGAAAGTAAGTCACTTGAATATCCATGACCTTTGAAAGAACCGGACACCCACAAACAATTAATATACATATAACCAGGTGCCTCGATTGGATTCCATGCACACTCCGCAGGTATGTACTCAATAAAGCACTTGCCGCGTTCTACGCTCTTAAGAAACACAAGACCTTCATCAAATCTATCCGCAAGCCATGCCTTCTTTGATGATACCTGAATATCTTTATTGTCGGAAATGGCACAGCAAATATGCTCCTTTTCAAGATTTTCTTTCGTAACTCTAATATATTCCATACCTTTAAGCCCTCCTTATCGGATGCCTGACCACAGTCTTCAATTTCTCAGGTGCCACTCTCCGCGCATCACTCAGATAAATCTCGTGGTGCATCCTCTGATCCGTTATATCAAGTGTATATCCCTGTTCTTCCATAAATCTGTGCATTGCATCTACCGTAGCAGGCTCATCGTCATACGCTCCGATATGCATACACTGTACACATAAGCCCTCCTCATAGGAAAAAAACTCAACCTTAGAAAAATCCTGTTTTTTCTTTGCCGTAGCTTTCCTGACAGCCCAGTCGAAATTCTCCCTGGTAACAAAATCTGGCAAGCGAATAACAGAAATCCACTTAAAATCTTCCTTACGAGCATAATCAATTCCGGATACGCCGTCTCGCCTGCCGGCTCGGTCGGTTCGCAGCATGGCGTCCCCCGGACGCCGCTCACCCTGCCACCAGAATCCCTCTAATGGCGGCACGACATAATCGAAATATCCATCAATCTGATGATCTTCCTTTTTGCTCATTTTAATCGTAAATGCAATTCCATACAGAAGTCCGATAGCCTGCTTGTATTCTCCGTCTGCATCATTTGGATTGCCGCTTCCCCTTACCGCTATATAGTTCATTTTCGGAACAGTTACGATAGACGGTGTGCCTTTCGGCATATAAAATTCTTTATATTCTTTTTTATAATCAAATGTCATTTTCCTAATCCTCCATAGATTTTTAATGTTTCTTCCGCATTCCTGCGGATAATGTCCCGTGCTTCTTTTGGTTCAAGCACCTCTACTTTTGCTCCAAATGTCATAAGCCATGTCACAAGGTTTTCCATATCCGTATAGTCTGCTGAAAAGAGCAGCCTTCCATCGTCTGTTTCTGTAAAGCAGTTCGGTCCAAATTCTTCAACCAGCCGCCACTTCATATTCGGTGTGAAAAGAGCTTTTACCTTTATCCCACCCGGAAATATCTTCTCATTTGACAAATCCGGCATTGGTACATCTCTGCACAGAAATCCACGGTCTGTTTCAACAACACAATCCATACGGTTCAGTTTGAACAGCCTGTAATCTTTACGTTCTAAACACCACCCCCATACATACCAGCTCGACCACTGGAAAACCAGATAATATGGTTCTACCCTTCGGTTGCTCTCTCCGGACGGAGCATAATACTTAAATCGTATGATGCGCCTGTTTTCTATTGCACTCTGTATTACCTCGATCTTTGGAGCAAGGGAACCCTTATACCATGAAGATAAGTCAATCAGCATAGAGTCTCTTCCACTGATGAACTCTGATGATCCGGTCTGGATTTTCTCCATCAGCTGACTGTAGTATCTGCTTCCGCTCACACTGTCAAGACTCCGCAAACCTGCAAGAATCATCTGCATATCTTTGGATGTCAGTATCGTCCTATCCATACGATATCCGTCCATAATACTTATACCGCCACCGGTTCCCTGTGCCGTCCTTATTGGAATACCTGCTTTGCAAAGGTCTTCAATATCCCGGTTTATTGTCCTGCGGGATACCTCAAATTTTTCTGCCAGTTCAGGAGCCGTTGTCTTTTCTTCCTGCAGTAAGATTGACAATATCCCAATAAGCCTATCTATCTTCATAATTCCACTCTCCATACATATCATATCTAACACAACACGACAACTATATGTCATGTTTATTATATCCACAAAAAAATTTTCTGTAAACAAAAAGCCTACGAACATCAGGTTTTATTCCCAATGTCCGAAGGCTCTATAACATTAGTTAAATTTTCTCTTTCTTATAAGCCGAATCATCCTACGATTCACTTGGAATCATCTGAAAATATCTCAGTGCCTCTACGATTGCCTCCTCCACTTCATCTATTTTATCATATTGGGTATCTAATCGTCTCTGTAAATCTGAAATTTTTTATCGTAATGAATATCTGTAACATCCAGATTAGCTTCATGAATTCTCCAACAGTTGCCGAAGTTGCAACTATAATTGAGTTTTCAGGAAACAGCTTTCCCTTTACTGCTTTTTCAGAAACATACTGTATAGCTTTTGAAAGAATATTTCCATTTTCTCTAATATCTTCCATTCTAAACCATGGAACCGACCCATTTTCCCAAAATTCTTTATTTCCCTTAGATGGAGTATATCCATTTCTTGTATGAAAAAGCTCAGATAATTCTTTATACTCCATCCCGTCTGGGCAGAATTCTTCAATCAATTTATCAAGTTTATTCATTTTTTGTCACCCTCGTCAGACATACACTGTTTTTTAAACTGTCAGTTACACATTTTTGAGCCATCTCGTGATCCAGATGCTCAAGTTTGTCACGCATGTCAAATATTCCAAGTTTTTCAACCATTTTTCTACATTTCGATTCGTAGTCATCAAGATACAATGGTATTCTATCTACTGTTTCCTGTTCTTTTAACTTAGAAATATATACCTGCTGTTGATACATAGATTTTAGTAAATCCGCAAATGATGAAACAAATTCGCCTGCTATCCGAGCAGTCTCGCCATCAAATATCATTGAAATTTCAATGGCTAAATTTTTTAGCTTCTCATATTTTGTGAGCAGCATTTTTTGTTCCTCTTGATGTAACGGTTTTGATACAGCGAGTGTCATTTCTTCTAACTCAATACAGTTTGTTAGCCAAGAAAAAACCAAATCGTTTGTGTGATAAAATGTGCTTTCATCTTTCAAATATAACTTATTTGATACATATAATTTGTAGATTGTATTAAACTCAAGAAAACACGAAAGCCGTCTATCGAATAATTGCTGTTTGTTGCTCAAAGCAATCTGTTGTTTCGTTTGAAATATTGCAACTAGTGCAATGATAATCGAAACGATTGAAACAGCAATATTGACTATTTCTGAATGGCTCATTCCTCAATCTCCTCCCCATCATCATTCTCACCTGCATCCGGATGCTGCATATAGAAAATCTCTTTCTGGCGTTCTATCTCGACTTTCAGTTGTTCTTTTGTCGGAAGACAGGTCAGATACTTTGACATAAACAAATGATCGTTATCGTGCAATACAGAATATCTTGCAATATCCTCATCCGTTTCTGAACAGAGCAAAATGCCAATGGTCGGATTATCCCCCGGCTTGCACTTTAAATCATCATACATCCGCACATACATATCAATCTGCCCGACATCCTGATGCGTAATCTTACCCATTTTCAAATCAATCAGTACATAACACTTGAGTTCAATATTATAAAAAACAAGATCTATATAATAGTCTTCCGTTTCTGTGACTATGTGTTGCTGACGGGCAACAAACGCAAAACCTCGTCCCATCTCCATCAGAAAGTCACGTATATGAGATATGATTGCCGTTTCAAGATCACTTTCCAAGTAACTGTCTTCATTCTTAAAGCCCAAAAACTCCGCCATGATTGGATTTTTCAGCAACTCAAAACTGTTTTTTTGATAGCCTACTGTTTTTTGCTTCATCTCTGCAATCACATTTTCTTTTTGGGGAGATTGCAAAAGACGATTATAATATTGTGTGGAAATATTCCGGTCAAGAGTTCTGCTGCTCCAACCTTCTTTTGCCGCTTCGTTCATATACCAAATACGTGCATTTTCATCTGACACACGCAAAAGACTGCGAAATTGCGTCCAATTCAAATTCGGAACGCATGCGTTCCAAATCTCCTTGTCTGGAAAATATTGGTAGAATTTTCTAAAATATCGCAAATTACGTTCAGAATATCCGTTTCCATATTCTTTCGTCAATTCATCAGACAATGCAACTAATAGTTTTTTCCCATACTCAGCATGCTCTTTTCCCGCTTGCTCCTGCTCAACGATTCTTTTTCCTACATTCCAATAAGTCAGAACCATTGCCTTACTGGCGGCACCATACGCCTCTTGCTGCCCTGCATTTATGATATTCTTTATATCTGTAATAACAGACTGATACACCATCAGATTATTTTCCATATCATCCCACCTCGATTTCTGCGATAATCTTATCAATCTCATCACGAAGCACTTGTTCACGGGCAACAATTTCTTTAATTTCCGCATTCAGCTTCACAATGTCAATTTTTTCTCTGGTATCCTCTGCCTCTACATAAGTGGAGACCGACAGATTATAAGCGTTCTCGGATACTTCCTCATAACTTGCCAGATGGGAAAAATGTTCGATTTCTTCACGCTTAGCAAACACATCCACAATACGGTCGATATTCTCTTGTGTCAGCTTATTATTGTTGGTCACCTTTACACACTCGCTTGTGGCATCAATAAACAGCGTCTTATTGTCCGTCTTATTCTTCTTCATCACCATAATGCAGGTTGCGATAGAAGTGCCGAAGAACAGGTTACTCGGTAACTGAATGATGCAATCCACATAGTTATTGTCTACCAGATATTTACGAATTTTCTGTTCTGCACCGCCACGATACATAATTCCCGGAAAACATACAATGGCAGCAGTTCCGTTAGACGCAAGCCATGACAAGCTGTGCATGATAAATGCCATATCCGCTTTGCTCTTAGGTGCCAGAACTCCAGCCGGAGCAAAACGAGGATCATTGATGAGCAGAGGATTTTCGTCTCCCGCCCACTTGATAGAATATGGCGGATTAGACACAATCAGTTCAAACGGTTCATCATCCCAGTGCTGTGGACTGAGCAATGTGTCTTCACAGGCTATATCAAATTTATCAAAACCCACATCATGCAAAAACATATTGATACGACACAGGTTATAGGTTGTGATATTAATCTCCTGTCCATAAAACCCATTACGGATAGCATCCTTTCCAAGAATTTTCTCAGCCTTCAGAAGCAATGAACCTGAACCACAAGCCGGATCATATACTTTGTTGATTTCCGTTTTTCCTACAGTTCCAAGGCGTGTGAGCAATTCTGACACATCTGCCGGAGTAAAGAACTCTCCACCAGATTTTCCGGCATTTGATGCATACATGGTCATAAGGTACTCATAAGCATCACCAAAGGCATCAATGGAATGATCTTTCACATCTCCCAGATTCATTTCACCTACGCCATTCAGCAGTTTCACAAGTTTTTCATTGCGCTTTGCAACTGTAGACCCCAGTTTATTGCTGTTTACATCATAGTCATCGAACAATCCGGCAAAGTCACTCTCAGCCTCACTGCCCTTTGCTGATTCCTCGATATGACGAAACACACGCTCCAGCGTCTCATTCAGATTTTCATCATTTGCGGCGTTGGTTCGGACATTACAGAAAAGTTCGCTCGGAAGGATAAAAAATCCTTTTTCCTCTACCAATCCCTCTCTTGCCTCTTCCGCATCCTCATCCGGCATTTTTGCATAATCAAAATCAGTATTGCCTGCATCAATCTCACCGCTGTTTATGTAATTGCACAGATTTTCGGAAATGTAGCGATAGAACATCGTGCCAAGAACATAATTTTTGAAGTCCCAACCATCGACTGCTCCACGCAGTTCATCTGCAATCGCCCATATTGCACGGTGCAGTTCGTCACGTTCCTGTTCTTTTTTGGTATCAACCATTCTCTTTTCCTCCGTTATTCTCTGGTACAAATTCCAGAATATCGTCAACGCCACAGTTCAGGACATGACATATACTCTCTACGCTTTCGAGGGAAATATACCTATTACGTTTCAGCCGTGTGATGATATTTGCGGAGAAGCCAGCCTCCTGCTGCAACTGTGCATTTGTCATATTTTTTTCTATCAGTAAATGGAATAATTTTTTGTAACTGACTGCCATGTCATCCTCCCTCATTTTTCCAACAGATTTAAGAAAAGTTTATCACGAAAACGTGATTTTTTCAATCTGTACAATCATCCCATCCATCCTTATACAATCATCCCATCCATCCTTATACAATCATCCCATCCATCCTTATACAATCATCCCATCCATCCTTATCTCTAGATAAGATAGATATTATTCATATCCGTCTTAATACCCTCAGTATCATTACCTTGTCCTTTTGACACTTCCATAACCGAAAAAAAGACATCCCATGCCCCGTAAAACTAACAGGTCTGGAATGTCCTTTTTCCTCTAATTAACTGTATTTTTAACAATGAGAAGTCAACTTTCACTCTCCGGCTGTCGGTCATTCAATTAGACAAAAGGCATACCGTCTCCACATGTGTTGTATGTCCGAACTGGTCCACCGGCCGCACCTTCCGCAGCTCATAGCCACCCCCACACAGAATCTTCAGATCCCTTGCAAGCGTTGCCGGGTCGCAACTGACATACACAATCCGTTCCGGCTTCATGCGAAGCATCGTCTCCAGACACTTCTCATCGCATCCCTTCCGGGGCGGATCAACAACGATCACATCCGGATGAAGCATGTCCGCATCCGGCTTCCGGCTCTCCTTTTCGTAGAACTCCGGAAGAACCTCCTCCGCCTTTCCCACGAAAAACGAGGCGTTGGTAATACCGTTTAATGCCGCGTTGCTTCTCGCGTCTTCAATCGCCTGCGGCACGATCTCCACGCCGTAGACCTTCCCTGCCTTCTGTGCCAGAAACAGGGAAATGGTTCCAATGCCACAGTATAGATCCCAGACGGTCTCCCTGCCAGTCAGACCCGCGTAGGAAAGTGCCAGACTGTACAACTTCTCCGTCTGCACCGGGTTTACCTGGTAAAAAGACTGCGGAGAAATGTGATAGGCGATTGCCGTATCTGTCAGTGCAAAATCATGGTCACAGTCGCGCAGATGAATCTGATCCGTGATATAATCCGATCCCCAGACGGTCCGGGTCTCCTCCCCCAAAATCACATTCGTATTCTTCCGGTTGATGTTCACGGAAATGCTGGTCATACCTTCTATTTTACACAACGCATCCACCAGTTTCTTCTCCTGCGGAAGTGTCTCTCTGTTAATGACCAGGCAGACCATCAGTTCCTTTGAGGTGAATCCGTAACGGATCAGCACATGGCGCACCAGTCCCCGCCCTGTCGTCTCATCATACGAACGGACCCCATTCTCACGCATATAGGAAAGCACCACTCCAAGAATCTGCTCATTCTGCGTAACGCCCAGCTTACAATCCTCTACCGGGATAATGTTATGCGTGCGCGCTGCGTAAAATCCCGCCACCGGCATCCCGTCCCTGTCCGCGCCGATCGGGAACTGTGCCTTATTGCGGTAACGATACGGCTGCTCCATCCCCACAATCTCCTCCATCACGGAATCAATGAGTTCCGGCGCAAATCCTCCGATACGGATCAGATTGCCGCGCACCTTTTTCTGCTTATAGCAAAGCTGCTGCCTATAGTCCATCGCCTGGATCTGGCAGCCACCACAGCGCGCATATAGCGGACACTCCGGCTTCACACGGTACGGCGACGGTTCTAAAATCTCCTGCACCCTGGCATAGCCGTAGTTCTTCTTGAGCTTCGTGATGCCGGCACGGATCGTATCCCCGATCACAGCATCTTTCACGAAAAAGGTCATCCCCTCGTATTTTCCGATGCCCTCTCCGTCAACGCCCATATCTTCGATCTTTAACTCAATACTGTCGTTTTTCTTCATATCCTGTGATATACCTATGACTCTCTTCCTGATCTGCGGATATTGCTCTCCAGCAGGCGGTTATATCCCTGCCACTCCAGATTGTTCTCCGGAACACTTGCAAAAATCTCCCGTATTGTCTCCATCTTGGCGTCAATATTGTCCGCAAAACTGAGTGCCAGTGCCTCCGCAAGTGCCGGTTTCTTCGGCGAACCGTATTCCAGTTCTCCGTGGTGAGCTAAAATGCAGTGCTTCAACTCATTGGCGGTTCCCTTCGGGAATCCCGGAATCGTGCGGATCCGCTCTCCGACCATCTCGGCGCCGATCATGATGTGTCCTAAAAGCTGTCCCTCATCCGTGTAATCGTTCTCCGGGAACGTCGAGAGTTCCTCCAGCTTTCCGATATCATGAAAAATTGCCGCAGACACGATCAGATCGCGGTTTAATATCGGATAGGTTGCCGCAAAATAATCACAGTTCTTCGTCACAGAGAGCGTATGCTCCAGCAGTCCGCCCACAAATCCGTGATGCACGCTCTTCGCTGCGGAATGAAACTTGAACCGTTTTTCAAAATCCTTATCCTCGACAAAAAAGCTCTCCAGAAGCTTTCTTAAATACGGGTGCTTCACGGAAGCAATCAGTCCGAGAAGCTCTGTATACATCCCGTCGATGTCCTTTTTGGATACCGGCAGATAATCTTTCGGATCGTATTCCCCTTCCTGCACCTTGCGCACACGCTTTACGTTGAGCTGGAGATTTCCCTGAAAACTTGTGATGTCTCCCATGACTGCGATGTAGTCTAACGAATCAAACTCATCGATTCCAACCGAGCCCGGCTCCCAGATCTTGGCGTCCAGTGTACCGGTCTTATCCTGCAGGATCAGATTATCATAAGGCTTTCCCGCCTTTGTCAGCGCTGACTGCTTTACCTTGCACAAATAGATTTCGTTGATTCTCTCGCCCTCACGCAGGCTCTCAATATACTTCATTTCTGACCTCATTTCCATAATATGGCGGTGCCGCAAGACACCGCCTTCTGTTACTATCCTCTACTTTAACACTCCGACCTGTACCGTACAGGTGATCTCCTCGTACTTCTCCGCGCCCTGCCGCTGTACAACGATCTCCACCTCGTCGCCCGGTTTCAATGCCAGAAGCTTGCTCTCATAACTGTCCACCGTGTAGACAGCTTCTCCATCCATCTCTGTAATGACATCGCCGCTCTGCAGTCCTGCCGCCAGCGCTGGTGAATCCATCTTGACTTCCTTGATGTATGCACCCTTCGGAATGTCGTATTCCTTGGCGGTTGCCGCAGAAACCGTCGTCAGTCCCAGACCGATATACGGAATGTCCTGATTGTTGGACAGCTTCTCGATCAACTGCTTTAACTCGGAGATCGAGAGGGCTGTGAGCGTCGTCTGATCCTCCTCATTGCCGTAATCCTGCATTACCAGACCGATCACCTCGCCGTTCACATTGATGATGACGCCGCTGCCGCTGCTGCTGCCCACAATATCCGTCGTAAAGACGGTATAATTATTGTCGATCGTGGAAATCACATTGTTGGTAGATGTAATATTCCCCGTAAGGATCGAATAGTTCGTTCCGAGCGGACTTCCCACCGCAATAACCATGGTTCCCTGCATTGTAGTCAGTGAATTCCCGAGCTTCGCCACCGAGATTGCATTCATGGTATCCTCATCCACCTGACTGCGCGGCACCGAGAGCACTGCAATTCCCGTATTGCCGTCGTAGTGCTTCATGGACGCTTCCACCGTCACATCATTGATGAAAGTAACATAGACCTCCTGTGCATCTGAGATGACCTTGCGCTCAGTTAAAATCAGAAGTTCCTGACCGCTGTCTGCAATGATAATGCCGGATGCCTGTCCTCTGCTCTCGTAAGAATTGTTGAACCAGTCCGTGTCGCTCTTGACCCCCGTCACGGTCACGACAAAGCGGTTTGCTTCTCTTCCCACCGCATACAGCTTGTTCTGCACGTTCTGTACATCCGCAATCTCAAGCTCCTGGGGCTGCTGTAGCGGCGGTTCCTCGGAAGGTACCTGTGGTTCCTCGGATGTCTCCGTCTCCTCGGATGTCTCTGTCTCCTCAGTCAGCTCCGTCAGCTCCGTCACCGCAACCGAATCCTGCGGAATGGTGACCACCGGTTCCTCCTCGGGGTAAAACAGTGATTCAAACTTAGGCTGAAAATACGCGAAAACCAGACTTGCTATGATTCCAAAAACGACTGCCATCAGGGCAATAAAACCTGCCTGCATCAGCAATCGCTTCTTATTGACCGGCTTTTCTTTGATTTTTTCGTTAATAAAAGAAAACTGATCGTTATCCTTTTGCTGCATGATTTCCTCTTTTCTGCATGTATTTACACACGAATTTCTGAAAACCGTACCAGTAATCATTATAAAATGAATCACATACGCTTGCAATAGGATTCTACAATTCTTTTCAGGTTCTGCTTTCCAAGACTCCCGGAATCATATATAATAAGAAGGACATAACCATGTGACAATCAAATCAAAGGAACTGCTATGAACGAAAAAGTATTACACACCTTAGAATATAACAAGATTCTCGATCAACTGACCGAATATGCTTTCAGCGCTGACGCCAAGTCGCGCTGTCAGAAGCTGCGCCCGATCACCGACCGCGCGCAGATCGAACAGCTGCAGCAGCAGACATCGGATGCCTTAAGCCGGCTGTTCAAATACGGCTCCCTGTCCTTTTCTGGAGTTACGGACATCCGCGATTCGCTAAAGCGCTTAGAGATCGGCGGCGCCTTAAGCGCCATCGAACTGCTGCGCGTCTGCTCCCTCTTAGAGTCCGCGAAACGCGCGAAGGCTTTTGCCAGATCACAGGACGACAACGATCAGCCGGACGATTCCCTGACCAGTCTTTTTGCCGGCATCGAGCCTCTCACGCCGCTGTGTGACGAGATCCGGCGCTGTATTCTCTCCGAGGACGAGATTGCCGACGACGCCAGCAGCACGCTGCACTCGATCCGGCGCTCCATGCGCGGAATGAACGATAAGATCCGCGCACAGATGAACTCCATGATCAACAACACCACGACCAGAAGCTATCTGCAGGACACCGTCATTACCATGCGCGACGGGCGCTACTGTCTCCCGGTCAAAGCGGAGGCAAAGTCTCTTGTTCCAGGCATGATCCATGACCAGTCCTCCACCGGCTCCACACTTTTCATCGAGCCGATGGCTGTCGTCAATCTGAACAACGAATACAAAGAGCTGCAGCTCCGTGAGCAGGAGGAGATCGAGGTCATCCTTGCCGGCTTAAGCAATCTGACCGCCTCCTACGCCACACAGCTGCTCGCCGACTATGAACTTCTGACCGAGCTGGACTTTATTTTTGCCAGAGCGGCTTTCGCGCAGACATACAACGGGGTCGCCCCGCTTTTTAATGATGACGGACGGATTCACATCCGCAAAGGACGCCACCCGTTACTCGATCCGAAAAAGGTCGTTCCGATCGACGTACGGCTCGGCGAGGATTTCCGCCTGCTGATCGTGACCGGTCCGAACACCGGCGGTAAGACGGTCTCCTTAAAAACCGTCGGTCTGCTGACGCTGATGGGACAGTCCGGCCTGCATATTCCGGCGTCCGAGCGCTCGGAACTCGGTATTTTTGACGAAGTGTTCGCTGACATCGGGGACGAGCAGAGTATCGAGCAGTCGCTCAGTACCTTCTCCTCCCACATGGTCAACATCATCCGTATCTTAGAGCAGGTCAACGACCGTTCTCTGGTACTTTTCGATGAGCTCTGTGCCGGAACCGATCCGACCGAGGGCGCTGCGCTTGCGATCTCCATTCTCTCGAAGCTCCACCTTTACGGAGCACGCATTATGGCTACGACGCATTACAGCGAGCTCAAGGTCTATGCCCTCTCCACACCAGGCGTGGAAAATGCCTGCTGTGAGTTCGACGTGGCGACGTTAAGTCCGACCTACCGCCTCTTAATCGGTATTCCGGGCAAGAGCAACGCGTTTGCCATCTCTGAAAAGCTCGGTCTTCCGTCGGATCTCATTACCGACGCCAAGGGGCGCATCAGCAAGAGTGAGGGCGATTTTGAAGACCTGATCGCAGATCTTGAGAAGAGCCGCAGCACGATCGAGCGGGAGCAGTTAGAGATCAACCAGTACAAAGCCGAGATCGAGTCCTTAAAGGAAAAGCTGGAGCAGAAGCAGGAGCGTCTGGATTCCAGCCGCAACAAGATTCTGCGCGAGGCAAACGAGCAGGCATACAATATCTTAAAAGAAGCCAAGGACGTCGCCGATGAGACGATCCGCAATTTTAACAAATACGGCAAGGCGGGCGCACCGGTCAGCGAGATGGAAAAAGAACGTACCAAGCTGCGCGGCAAGATGGACAAAGCCGCACAGAAGATGTCCGAGCAGAAAAAAGCTTCCGTACCGAACCACAACGTTCCGAAGAAGCTGCGCATCGGCGACAGCGTCAAAGTCATCAGCATGAACTTAAAAGGCACCGTTCATTCCCTTCCGAATGCCAGGGGCGACCTGTATGTGCAGATGGGAATTCTGCGCTCTCTGGTCAACATCAACGACCTGATCCTTCTGGAAGAGGATGCCGCACCGGGCACCAAGAAGTTCCAGAAGACCAGTGCCGGCAAGATCAAGATGAGCAAATCCGCCTCCGTCTCCACAGAGATCAATCTCATCGGTAAGACGACCGACGAGGCCATTCCGCTTCTCGACAAATATCTGGACGACGCTTATCTGGCACATCTGCCGTCCGTGCGCATCGTTCACGGAAAAGGCACGGGCGCACTCCGCAACGCGGTGCAGGCTCATTTAAAGCGCTTAAAATATGTCAAATCATTCCACCTCGGCGAGTTCGGCGAGGGCGATGCCGGTGTCACGATTGCCGAGTTTAAGGACTGATATTTAAAATAAAAATGAGGAGATGATGATATGGCAGCAAAACAGAAAATTCTCATCGTAGATGATGACAATAATATCGCAGAACTGATTTCCCTGTATCTCACAAAGGAATGTTTCGATACCCGGATCGTCAATGACGGCGAGGAAGCCATGATCGCTTTTGATCAGTACAATCCGAATCTGATCCTGCTCGATCTGATGCTTCCCGGCATGGACGGCTATCAGGTCTGCCGTGAGATCCGTGCGAAGGCAAATGTTCCGATCATTATGCTGTCAGCCAAAGGCGAGATTTTTGACAAGGTACTCGGTCTGGAGCTCGGCGCGGACGATTACATGATGAAGCCGTTCGACTCCAAGGAGCTTGTCGCGCGCGTCAAGGCAGTGCTGCGCCGCTATCAGCCGGCAAAGCCGGAGGAACCTGCCGCAGAGTTAAAATGCGTCAAGTACACGGATCTGGTGGTCAATCTCTCGAACTACTCCGTCATCTACATGGGGCAGGCCGTCGATATGCCGCCAAAGGAACTGGAGCTTTTATATTTTCTTGCGGCTTCGCCGAATCAGGTTTTTACAAGAGAGCAGCTATTAGACCACATCTGGGGTTATGAATACATCGGCGACACGCGTACTGTGGATGTTCACGTGAAGCGTCTCCGCGAGAAGATCAAGGATCATGCCAACTGGAGCCTCGCAACGGTCTGGGGCATCGGCTACAAATTCGAGGTTCGTGACCTATGAAACGTACCCTTTACCCCAAACTGCTCGCCGGCTATCTGATGTACGGTCTGATCGGTTTTCTCATCATCACAACCTTTACCTACCACATTACGTTTGCCTTTGTGGAAAAAAAGGAGGCTGCCAGCCTCTACCGGGAATCCGCCCTGATCTCCTCCAACTATGCCGGGAATTATTTTTCCAAGACCATGACGCTGGACGAGATACAGACACAGCTTTCCACCTTAAGCACCTATCTCTCCAGCGAAATCTGGATCGTGGACACGCGCGGCAGCATCATTCTGAACACGGCGGCGCCGGGCTGTGATCCCACACCGGTTCCCGGCTTCAACATTACCGACTTCGGAAGCCGCTATTATCAGACCGGCACGTTTTATAACCAGTTTACGTCAGAGATGCTAAGTGTTTTCTCGCCGATCACCGTCAACTACAAGGTGCGCGGCTATGTGGTCATCCACAAGCCGACCAGCAGTCTCGTGTCCTACGCGAACGGACTTGTCGCCATCGCTTATGAGACGCTTGGGCTTCTGTTTCTGGCAGCCTTTGTGGTACTGATTCTGTTTACCTATGTGGTGTACATACCGATCCGCAAGATTACAAAAGCGGCGGACGAATATGCCGCCGGCAACTTTGAAAAAAAGATTGATGTTCACTCCAATGATGAGATCGGCTATCTCGCCGCCTCGCTCAACTACATGGCGAACGAACTGAATACCCTGGAGGACGACCAGAAAAAGTTCGTCTCCAACGTCTCGCATGATTTCCGTTCGCCCCTCACTTCCATCAAAGGTTATGTGGAAGCGATGCTCGACGGCACCATTCCCGTAGAGATGCAGGACAAATATTTAAACATCATCCTCTTTGAGACCGAGCGGCTGAACAAGCTGACCAAGAGCCTTCTTGAGTTAAACAAATTCGGCTCACACGGCACGATGCTGGACATCACGGATTTCGACATCAATCACACGATCCGCATGACAGTCCAGACGTTCGAGGGGCGCTGCATGGAAAAGCGCATTACTTTCAACCTGATCTTAACCGGCGAGAAGCTTTTTGTCTCCGCCGATATGAGTAAGATCGAGCAGGTACTCTACAACCTGATCGACAATGCAATCAAATTCAGCCACACGGACTCCGCGATCACGATCGAGACCACGGAGAAGAACGACAAGATCTTCGTCTCCGTCAAGGACACCGGCATCGGCATCCCGGGCGACAGCATCAAAAAGATCTGGGAGCGCTTCTACAAGACGGATCTCTCCCGCGGCAAGGACAAAAAAGGAACCGGGCTTGGTCTCTCCATCGTAAAGGAGATTGTCCAGGCACACGGCGAAAACATCAACTGTATCAGCACGGAAGGCGTGGGAACGGAATTTATCTTTACCCTGCCGTTAGCAAAGAAGCTGTCCCATCAGGCGGGCAGTTGACTTTGGGGCGATAAGTTATATTACAGGAAGCACTTGATACAGATTTCGGCTGGAACTGCATATGAAACATTCGTTGGAGAAAAATGTGTGTATTTCTTCCAGCCGGATGACTGCATCTGATTCCGTGTCTCTTCCACGTTTGGACTCTCCCGGAGTGTGTCCGACAAGCCACAGACAATGAGCGGACTTTCTAGTGTCCCTAATGGCACCGCTTCACAGACAATATAAAACCGCGCGAACCGAAACTCGTTGGCATCTGCTATTGAAAATAGGGCAGATGCCAATTCAGACATCGGCTTCGCGCGGTTATGTTTTGTTCGACATAAAGATGGCATAAATGCCATCTGTTGTCTGGTGCCATAAGGGACACACAAAAGTCCTAAAATTGTCTGTTGGCTTGCGGACATAGTCCGTAGAGTGCTCCAAACTTGGAAAGACACGGATCATCGCAGATGCAGTCACCGGCTGGTAAGAAATGCCGCATTTTTTGAACAGAATGTTCCATAGGCATTCCATCCGAAATCGTAGGGGTATGCTTCTCATAGTATAACTTATCACACAAAGCTGCTTACCTGCTTCGTGCGGCAGCTTCTTTCAGATGGCTCCGTCCCGCGTTCTATACACATGCAAATGCTGCTGATTCTTCCTTGAGATTCTTTGCCACGGTACTGTTCTCCTCCATCTGTCCGTTTACAGTGGACATGGACTGTACCAGGGAATCAATGTTCGTGGCTGCATCGGTCACGCCATTTGCGGATTCTTCGACCGCACGGCTGATGCCCTCAATTGCCTCTGTCATCTCCATCATTGTCGCCAGTATATCCTGCGCCTCGCCCGCATACTCTGCCATCGTGTTGTCGATGTGGGTCGCATCATCATTGTACTGCTGACCACCCTGCACAAACGCACGGTAATCCGGCAGGATGTTCTCGTTGATATAACCAACAATCTTCTCCGAAGAAACAACCAGTCCCTGTACTGCCTCAATTACCTGCTCATTGATCGTCTGGATATTGTTCGCTGTCTCACGCGAAGAATCTGCGAGCTGTCTGATCTCATCTGCTACAACTGCAAATCCCTTTCCGGCTTCACCGGCACGCGCCGCCTCAATCGATGCATTCAGTGCAAGCAGATTCGTCTGGCTGGAAATATTTAAAATATCCGCCGTCAGCTGTGCGACCTTCTCCACACTCTTGGAATTCTCGAGCGCCTGGTTCATCTCCGTCGTAATCTCGCCGATCATCTCGTTGGTGTTGTTCATGTTCTCTGTCGCCGTGTGCTCAAGCTCCGTCGCACGCTTCTTCATATCCTGCGCATATTGTGACATAACCTTGGTCTGATCTGCCATCTTCTGTACTTTGCCTTCCGCGGCGGTCGTATTCTCGCTGACGCTGTTCGTCGTTGCGGATACCTCCTCCATCGTTGCAGAAAGCTCTTCCATGATCGCGGAAATATCATTGGCATTGTCACTGGACGCTGCAACGCTACTTGCTACATTTCCGACAACTCCGTCAAGGACATTGGAATTGCTGATGATGTTGGACATGATATTCTGCAGCGTCTCGATAAAATGATTGATACCGATCGATGACTGCCCGATCTCATCCATCGACTTTACCGTAACGCGCTTTGTGAGGTCACCGTGTCCACCTTTGATCTCATCAATAATCTCTGTCAGTTCACTCGTCTGCTTTCTGAGCGGCTTTACAACCGTCTTGATAATCACAACAACCACCATGACAAATGCCACAAAAGAAATTGCCAGCAGGATCAGCGATAGTATCATATTCTGGTTGTACAGATCTTTCTGTTCCTGAATATTCTGCTTCACCAATTCATCGTTGCGAGATATGAGCGTATCCATATTGACCGCAATCGTATCTGACCACTCCGTCATCACAGAATTTGCCTTTGCCACCGCTGCTGCAGAATCACCGGCCATCGCCGTCTGCATCAGTTCCACGGTTGTCCCCTGCGCCTCTGTGAGCAGATCAAATGTCTCATTCATAAGCTGGATATCATCTGCCGTAAAATAGTGATCCATCGCCAGAAGCTCCTTTTCATAGCTGTCCACGTTCGACTGGTATTCCGTCAGCTGGGATGCCACATACTCATACAGATCCTTGCTCGGCTCTGCGCAGAGCGCAAGCGTAAGCTTCTGCGTGTTGGCAAAAGCAAGATTGATCTCATCCATACAGATTGTCGCACGTACACCCTCTCCGGAGATCTGATTGCTTTCCTTCTGAACGGCGGTCATGGAATAAAGACTCACGCCTGCAATCATAATCGCGATGCACCCAAGAACCGCAACCGGTATAATGAGTTTGGCAATAACCGATGATTTTTTCTTCATCCTTTCGTATCCTCCATTAAAATTGTCTATAGCCCCATTTTATCATGATATGCGGACATATTCTATTCATTTTTTTAACGAAATCTATACATTTTAAAAAAATCCTCGTATATCTTGACATCCAAGTTAGTTTGTACTAACATAACAGTTGTTATGGAAGAAGACCGAAAAAAATTAACCGAAAAGAAATTACTTTCCTGCGGAAAACGGGAATTTCTGGAAAAGGGATATGCGAAGGCGAACCTCCGCTCGATCTGCAAAGCTTCCGGCGTGACAACCGGCGCCTTTTACTTTTCTTTTGCGAGCAAGGAAGCGCTGCTTCGCGCCATCTTAGATCCCTTCATCGCAGATTCCAGAGAGCTCCTTTCCGGGCTTGCCCGGATGGAGGAGGAACATCCCGAGACTGCAGACGACAATGAGATCCAGATCATCCGGTATCTCTCTGCACACCGCGAGGAATGTATTATCCTGATGGAGAAATCCGCCGGCAGCTGCTATGAACATTTTCATGAGGAAGCAGCCGCGATGATGCAGGAATCTTTCCGCCGTTATTACAGAAAGTATCTTGGCGCCGAACCGGATCCGGAACTGATCCGGATTCTTGCGTCCATGCGCCTGCACGGGTATCTGGAATTAGTTCATGGAGACTACACAATGAAAGAAAGACTGTTTTTAGCCAGAGCGATCGGCATCCACGCCGACGCCGGCACCCTGAGTTTAATACAATATTTAAAGGAAGAGAATGATGCTCACCGTTAATCCGGTGGGCATTTTCTTTTATAAAACATAACAAAAAAAATATTTGTTATCGAGGAGGAAAACACAATGAATCAAAAACCAAACTACGGAAACTGGGTACCTGAAAAACTCTTGTATCTGACCTTCGGCGGCGCCGCCCTCTTTCTGGTGCTTGCACTGCTGGCAGGTCTTGCTTTCTCAAACACGCCCCTCGCGGTCATCTGCGCCATTCTCTGCGCCGTTCTGCTCGCCTTCGGCATCTATATGTATGCGTGCCACGAATGCTTTGCCTTTGGAAAAGGCGATATGATGGCAAAGGTTCACGCACATCTGGTCGCCCATCTCAACTGGGACGGACACGGCACGCTTCTCGACATCGGCTGCGGCGCTGCCCCGCTCACCATCCGCTGTGCCAAGGCATTCCCGGACGCAGCGCTCACCGGCATGGATTACTGGGGCGCACAGTGGAACTACGCCAAAGAGCAGTGTGAAAAAAATGCGGCAATCGAGGGCGTCGCTTCCCGCATCCATTTTGAGAAAGGCGATGCGGCACACCTGAACTATGCCGACGAGACGTTTGACGCCGCCGTCAGCAACTTTGTCTTCCATGAAGTCCACTCCGCCAGAGACAAGCGTGATGTCGTGCGGGAGGCACTGCGCATCGTAAAGCGCGGCGGAGTTTTTTCCTTCCAGGATCTCTTCGCCCAGAAAAGCCTCTACGGCGACATGGATGCCTTTGTGGAAGAGCTGAAAAAGGAAGGCATTTCCGAGATCCACTACATCGGAAATCTGGAAAAAACACTGGATTTTGTCCCCGCCTACGTGCGCACACCCTGGATGATCAGCGGCATGGGCATTCTCTACGGGAAAAAATAACAGTTCCCTACAGCTGCGCCGGCACTTCGCCGATGTCGCCGTCAATGCAGATCGAGCGTCCGTCAAGTTCCGTGATTCCTTTTTCCATTGTCATCCCGGCAAGATACGCCTCCTGCCGTGTAAAGTACGCACCTTTTTTGTGCCCGGTTACCGGAAAGTAACCTAATGAAATGAATCTCGCTTGCGAGATTCTCCGCGCGCGAGCGGTTCGCAAAGCGATATTTTCCTTACCGCGAGCTGCGCATCCTCTCGGAGCGTTTTTTATTTCATAGGAAGGTTCTACTTTCGCACATGAATGTATCATGGTATTTCCTATGAAACAAGAAAGAATCCTGCTTTGCAGGATTCTCCGCCTGCGGCGGGTTGCTCTAGCGACATAATTCCACTCCGACGCAGTGCGATCCTGCCCGGAGGGCTTTTTCATTCATAGGATGTAATTTCCTATGAATAAAAAAAAGACATGCAGGTTAATACCCGCATGTCTTCAATGTCCAGTCACCGTTTCCGGAGCGCACCAGCACCCACTGCCAGTCCTGATAAATTTCGTTTGGATTGAGGCTTCCGTCTCCGCCGTGCTTGTCCGTCTGAAAATCTGACAGAAGAACAATTGCCTGATCTGCCTGATACTGATCTGCCCATTCCGACTCCGCTTCCTGCACGCTCTCCTCATCGTACCAGAAAGCCGTCATCACACATCCCGGAAAATGATCGTCGAAATACTCCTGCGCGGTATCCATCGCCGCACTGATCTCCTCCTGCGAATAATAGTCGGACGCTCCGATCTCTCTCTTGACTCCGCTCCTCGCTCCGTTGCCAAAACATACAGCGATCACTCCCACAACCACTGCGGCGAGCAGCACAGCACCCAGAATCTGAAAGATCCTCTCATACTGTTTTGTCCCCATGTTCTTTTCCCCTTATTCCTGTGTTCTCTGATAGAATGTGTACACATTCCTATCTTTCTATCATACTCTGCCTGACTCCATTCGTCAATCATCCGCCACAGAATCTTTCACATAAATACAGAAAAAACGGTCGGTGCCTTCTCCTAGTCAATCAGATCATTCTGAAAACGCGACAGGTGCTCATACGGAAGAATCAGCCGGCCGCGGTACAGCCCGCACCCGTCATTGATGAGGCTGTTGTCGATTGCCGCAAACATATTGACGTCCAGCTTTGCAAGCTCGAGTTCGTGCAGTCTCCGGCAGCGCTCGTAGGCTTCATCAAAGTAGACACATTCCCCCTCGGGGATGGCGTCCCTTCTCGCCCGGTCGCTCTCCTGCTTTTTCTCATACCCCAGATGATTGGCGGGTCCGATCTCTGCAATATCGTCCATCCGCTTCGTCCGAAGCTGCATCTCCATGTAGCACTTCGCGCTGTTATCAAAAAACGTAATATGCAGGGAGCGGTAGCCGTCCGGGTCCACATGCGCGATATAATCGCGGTAATACGGGCGCACCGCATCCGAAAGCAGCGGGGAGTCGCTCTCCTTCACACCTCCGGCGGGCTCCGCCGTAAACCCGCGCTCCTCCAGAAATCCCTTAAGCACATTGGCAATCTCATACAGATAACGGATCTCCTCCCGCTCTCCGTCGTCTGGATTCTTAAGATGGCACTTCGGCATCGAGATGACAATCCGGTACGCGATCAGATCCCGGAAGCAGTTCAAGCGTTCCTGCAATTCCGGCACTGGCGGATACGTTCCGTTCTTCGTATAGTAGTCATAGATGTACTCCACCACATAACCGTTGAACTTCGCCTCCGCACGGATCAAAGACTTGATCCTTCCTTTGAACGTGAAGGACAGGTAGGGATATTCCCGCGCCATATATTTATAAAATTCCCGGATCTTCTGCGACTGTGCCGTCAGGAAATCATTGTGCTCGAGCAATTCCATAATCTGCGACAGAAATTCACAGTGCCTGACATCCACTTCATTCCCGGTCTGCGCTGCGGACTGCCGCAGGTCTTCGGTGTATTTTTTCAAAATTTTTAAGACGGTGTCTCCGGAGTAGAGATAATCGTTTAATGTAATCATAGGCATACCTTCTTTGGGTTTCTACCTATATTTTCAGATATATTTTTTATCTCGTCAACACCTTTTTACAGTATCGGTGCGCTCCGCAATGCGGGCATACCAGCTTCCTCCTGGTCAGCGTGTGCGGTCCCATAACATAAGCACCCATCTCAGGCACAAACCGCGTCTTACACTCCGGGCACTCATAAGCTCCTGCATCACGATCAAGAATGCATGCAATCGCAATGCCGATCACAATGACAACTATGCCAACTGCAATCAGCGCAATCTGCATCCAGTCCTCCATCGGAAAAGCTCCCGCTACCACAAACATTGGCGTAGCTGCAATAATCACAAGCGCCGATACCATTCCGGATAAAATAATTTTCTTCTTGCTTTCCTGTGCTTCTTTCACTAAATTCACCATATTCTCCTCCGCTTTCTCCCGATACTCTGTCTCGGAAATCCGTTCTCCTGTCAGCAATTCGTTTACAGATAGATCCAATTCGTTACATAACGGCAGCAGCAGTGAAATCTCCGGGAAACCATTTCCGCGCTCCCATTTTGAGATCGTCTTATCACTGATTCCCAGCTGCTCTGCCAGCTGTCTCTGCGTGTAACCCTTTTTCTTTCTCTCATCTGCAATAAATTTTCCTGTCTTAATCTGATCCATGTCTTCCTCCTTTCTGGTCTCATTATGTTCCCGCTCCCACGGCTTTCACACACACGCAGCGTAGAATATGGTGAATTTGTGCGGATTCTACGCTCCGTCGAGTGCCTCTTGCCCTCGGTCTCTCGGTTTCATGACCGGTTATCCTCAACTCAGGCAACTACAGTTTCCTTCTCCTGCAACCGCCGATCCAGATCCCGGCAGCTACAGTTTCCCACTTTAATGCAAAAAAGGCTCCCAAGGAAAACCCTGGGAGTCTTAAATTTACTGAATAATATTTAATTACTCGATGATTGTAGCAACACGGCCTGATCCTACAGTACGTCCACCCTCACGGATAGCAAATGTAAGACCCTGCTCCATAGCTACCGGGTGAATTAACTCGATAGTCATCTCGATGTTATCACCAGGCATGCACATCTCTGTACCAGCCGGAAGGTTGCAAACACCTGTTACGTCTGTTGTTCTGAAGTAGAACTGCGGACGATAGTTGTTGAAGAACGGAGTATGACGACCACCCTCGTCCTTTGTCAGAACGTAAACCTGAGCTGTGAACTTGTGATGGCAGGTAACAGTACCCGGCTTAGCAAGAACCTGTCCACGAACGATCTGGTCACGGTTGATACCACGAAGTAATGCACCGATGTTATCACCAGCCTGAGCCTCGTCTAACTGCTTACGGAACATCTCGATACCGGTTACAACGGTTGTCTGAACATCATCCTTAACACCAAGGATCTCAAGGTTATCATTCAGATGTAATGTACCTCTCTCAACACGTCCGGTAGCAACTGTACCACGACCTGTGATTGTGAATACGTCCTCGACTGGCATAAGGAATGGCTTATCTGTGTCACGCTGCGGATCCGGAATGTACTCATCAACTGTATCCATGAGTTCCATGATCTTGTCGCCCCACTCGCCCATTGGATCCTCAAGAGCCTTAAGAGCAGAACCCTGGATGATCGGGCATCCCTCGAAGCCGTACTCCTCAAGCTGCTCGGTAACTTCCATCTCTACTAACTCGATGAGCTCCGGATCGTCTACCATATCGCACTTGTTTAAGAAAACAACGATGTAAGGTACACCTACCTGACGGGAAAGTAAGATGTGCTCTTTTGTCTGAGCCATAACACCATCGGTAGCAGCTACTACGAGGATAGCACCATCCATCTGAGCAGCACCAGTGATCATGTTCTTTACATAGTCAGCATGACCTGGGCAGTCAACGTGTGCGTAATGTCTCTTCTCTGTCTCGTACTCGATGTGAGCGGTAGAAATTGTGATACCACGCTCTCTCTCTTCCGGAGCCTTATCGATGTTCTCGAAATCTGTAGCTGTGTTACCAGCAACTCTTGCAGCTAATACTTTGGAGATAGCTGCTGTTAAAGTTGTTTTACCATGGTCAACGTGTCCAATGGTACCGATATTACAATGTGGTTTTGTTCTTTCAAACTTAGCTTTTGCCATTTTGAATATCCTCCTTAAAATGATGCCCCTTGCGGGCTATAGTTATTATATAAGAATAACTCGGCTAACTCTGATTATATAAAATAATCAGCGGTTTTTCAAGCTATTTCTTACCGGATTTCCCCTGTTTATGGGAAAATCCGGGATTTTTACAAACTGCATACGGAAAGCTTATTTGGACTTGTCAGCCAATACCTTCTCCTGTACACTCTTCGGTACCTGCTCGTACTTCTCGAAGAACATCGAGTAGTTACCACGACCCTGTGTCTTAGAACGCAGGTCTGTAGAATAACCGAACATCTCTGCAAGCGGTACATATGCCTTTACAAGCTTACCGCCGCCGATATCATCCATACCCTCGATACGTCCACGACGGGAGTTGATATCACCGATAACATCACCCATGTACTCCTCAGGCATTGTAACCTCAACCTTCATGATCGGCTCGAGTAATACCGGGTTTGCCTTGTGCATAGCTTCCTTGAATGCCATAGATCCGGCAATGTGGAATGCCATCTCGGAGGAATCGACCTCATGGTAAGATCCATCGTATACGTTCGCATGAACACCGAGTACCGGGAATCCACCAAGGATACCTGCCTGAGCAGCTTCCTCGATACCTTCGCCGATTGCCGGGATGTACTCCTTCGGAATCGCACCGCCGACTACGGTAGACTCAAACTTGAATGTCTCTTCACCGTTCGGATCCATCGGGTCAAACTTCACTTTACAGTGTCCGTACTGACCACGTCCACCGGACTGCTTTGCATATTTGTATTCAACATCAACCGGCTTTGTAAATGTCTCTTTGTAAGCAACCTGAGGTGCACCAACGTTCGCCTCAACCTTGAACTCACGAAGCAGACGGTCTACGATGATCTCCAGGTGGAGTTCACCCATACCAGCGATGATTGTCTGACCAGTTTCCTGATCTGTATGAGCACGGAATGTAGGATCCTCTTCTGCAAGTTTTGCAAGAGCCTCACCCATCTTACCCTGTCCAGCCTTGGTCTTCGGCTCGATTGCGAGCTCGATAACCGGCTCCGGGAACTCCATGGACTCTAAGATTACCGGATGCTGCTCATCACAGATGGTATCACCTGTCGTTGTGAACTTGAATCCAACGGCTGCAGCGATATCTCCGGAGTATACTTTCTCCAGCTCCTGACGCTTGTTGGCATGCATCTGTAAGATACGTCCAACACGCTCTTTTTTGTCTTTTGTTGCGTTCAGTACATAAGAACCGGAGTTCATTGTACCGGAATATACACGGAAGAATGCAAGCTTTCCTACA
The DNA here is from genome assembly GCF_000225345.1 of Roseburia hominis A2-183. Classification (NCBI taxonomy): domain Bacteria; kingdom Bacillati; phylum Bacillota; class Clostridia; order Lachnospirales; family Lachnospiraceae; genus Roseburia; species Roseburia hominis. The sequence continues at coordinate 243,451 of NC_015977.1, read as the reverse complement.
AACGGGTCAGCCATGATCTTAAATGCAAGTGCGGAGAACGGCTCTTCATCGGAAGAGTGTCTTACTACCTCATTGCCATCTAAGTCAACACCCTTGATAGGCGGGATGTCGGTCGGAGCCGGCATGTACTCGATGATTGCATCGATCAGCTTCTGCACTCCCTTGTTTCTGTAAGCAGATCCGCAGCATACAGGTACTGCAGTACACTCACAGGTAGCTTTTCTTAAGACCTTCTTCATCTCCTCAACGGATGGCTCTTCACCCTCGAGGTACATCATCATAAGGTCATCGTCCAGCTCGCAGATCTTCTCTACCAGCTCGCTGCGGTAAAGCTCTGCGTCGTCCTTCATATCTCCAAGATCATCGGTAACGGTGATATCATCACCCTTATCGTCGTTGTAGATATATGCCTTCATCTCGAACAGGTCGATGATTCCCTTGAAATCATCTTCCTTGCCGATCGGCAGCTGAAGAACGATTGCGTTCTTACCTAATCTTGTACGGATCTGATCAACAGCGCCGTAGAAGTTCGCACCTAAGATATCCATCTTGTTGATGAATGCCATACGCGGTACGTTGTAGGTATCAGCCTGACGCCATACATTCTCTGACTGAGGCTCAACACCACCCTTTGCACAGAAGACGCCGACAGCGCCGTCCAGTACACGGAGTGAACGCTCTACCTCAACCGTAAAGTCAACGTGTCCTGGGGTATCAATGATGTTGATACGATGCTCCAGAGCACCCGGCTTCGGCTTTGTGAACTCTTCCAGAGTCCAATGGCAGGTCGTAGCGGCTGATGTAATGGTGATACCTCTCTCCTGCTCCTGCTCCATCCAGTCCATGGTAGCAGTACCCTCGTGAGTATCACCAATCTTATAGTTAACACCGGTATAGTACAGAATACGCTCGGTCAATGTGGTCTTACCCGCATCGATATGAGCCATAATACCAATGTTTCTGGTTCTCTCTAATGGATATTCTCTTCCAGCCAAGGTATTTCCTCCCTAAATTAGAAACGGTAGTGAGCAAACGCTTTGTTTGCCTCTGCCATTTTGTGCATATCTTCTTTCTTCTTAACGGATGCACCTGTGTTGTTAGCTGCATCTAAGATCTCATTAGCAAGTCTCTCTTCCATGGTCTTCTCACCGCGGTTACGGGAGTATGTTGTCAACCAGCGAAGTGCTAAAGCCTGACGACGGTCTGGTCTGACCTCGATCGGCACCTGATAAGTAGCACCACCGATACGTCTTGCCTTTACCTCAAGAACTGGCATAACATTGTTCATGGCCTCTTCAAATACCTCGAGAGCCGGCTTCTCAGCCTTCTCCTCTACTCTCTTGAAAGCTCCGTATACAATCTTCTGTGCTACACCCTTCTTACCGTCTAACATGATGTTATTGACAAGCTTGGTAACCACTTTGTTATTGTACATTGGATCTGCTAATACGTCTCTTTTCTGAGTATGTCCTTTACGTGGCACGGTTCTTCCCTCCTTAATCATAATTTACTATACAGAACTCTGTCTGCATTGCCCGGTCTCCAGTCTCTGGATCCGGAGGACTTCATTTCGATTAATTCAACGGTACTCACAATGTAGTGGCAGGTATCTGCCTCTTCGTGTTCGTGCGGAAATATATCTCTGTGTGAAACAATTCCAACACTTACCATGTGATACTATTGGTTCGCTGAATTACAGTAACTCTACGCTACTATTTTGCAGCCTTTGGTCTCTTAGCGCCGTACTTGGAACGAGCCTGCTTTCTGTTAGCGACACCGGCAGTATCAAGTGTACCACGGATAATGTGATATCTTGTACCTGGTAAATCCTTAACACGACCACCACGGATCAGAACAACGCTGTGCTCCTGTAAGTTATGTCCCTCACCCGGGATATAGCTTGTAACCTCGATTCCGTTGGAAAGACGTACTCTGGCGATCTTTCTAAGAGCTGAGTTAGGTTTCTTAGGAGTAGCTGTCTTAACAGCAGTACATACACCTCTCTTCTGCGGAGAAGAAGTATTGGTTGGCTTCTTCTGTAAAGAGTTGTAACCTCTCTGAAGTGCAGGTGCTGTAGACTTCTTAACAGATGTCTGACGTCCTTTTCTTACTAACTGGTTAAATGTTGGCATTATTTTCACCTCCTGTTTTATTTGTATGAGATCATAAATTGATCTCGGCGTACGTATGCACGCTAAATCATTATATTAACCCTATCTTTTTTTGTCAAGTTCTTTTCCAAAATTTCCTTGAATTTCGCGGAATACGTGGGTAAAAAAGAGTTCTGCATGCAAAAAGAAAAGATGGAAAACTCCCAACGGATATCTTCCATCTATCTATTCTTCCACATTTTTACATGTTTATACCAAACGGTCAGCCATTTGCCCGTTTTCTCTGCTTCTCCTGTCTCTCACTGGTCAGAATCATATAGATTCCCAGCAGCATCACACCGATGCACAGAACATATTTCGGATTTAACGACTGTCCGGTCTTCGGCGTCTCATCCTTTACCTGCGAGTCATCCGCCGCCTGCGCATTATCCGCCGGCTGCTCCGTCTCCGCCGCTTCCGTCGTCTCTGCCGGCTGGCTTTCCGCCTGGCTTCCGCCTGCCGGTGTAATCACAAACCCGGAGGTTGCCTGCGCCGTTGAATCCGAGTGACGCTCATCCACTACGATGACATAATCACACGCATGCACAAAGGAAAATGACACATTGCCGTCCGCATCTGTATCAGACTGTCCCATATACTCCAGGATCTGATTATCTACATTATAATAGAACAAAGTGCCCAGCTTATTGGCGTTCGCCGCACCGACATTTACGGTCAGCTGCGCCGTCAGGCCAAACAGGTTGTCGTGCGCCAGATGCATCTGCGTTGACCATCCGCTTCCGGTTACTGTGCTCTGCAGGTTCGCCGGCACATTGCTTGTTCCCAGTTCCACGCCAAAATCCGTATCTGCTACAACGCTTGTGTCAATGCTGCTTCCGTCAATCGTCCATGAGATTCCATTTCCCATATCCAGAACCAGCGTCAGCTGCTTATCTGCCGCCAGTGTCAGAATATCCTTCGGCACAACCGTGGTGCCGTTCATGGTAATATAGATCGTTGAACCTGGATCCGCCACCGTCATCTGCGTGTAAATCGCATCCCAGCCCTTCAGTTCCTCATTTCCGGTGATATATGCGGTTCCCTGCTCTGCAAATCTGGTCGTCGCAGGCACTTCCGCCGCTGTCGGCTGCACATCTCCCTGTGTCTCCGCCGTCGTCGCTGCCGCCGATCCGGTACCGCTGCTCTGTGCGCCTGCCGCTCCGGCACTGCCCTTTACCGCACCGCTGCCTCTTCCACTGCCGTTGCCGCTTCTGCTGCCTCTTCCAGATGATGTGCCGTTACTCTTTCCGCTGCTGCCGCTTCCGCTGCCCGTACTGCTGCTGTTATTACCACTGCTCGTGTTGCTGCTGTTATTGCTGCTATTGTTATTACTGCTGTTATTGTTATTGCTGTTGTCGCCGCTGTTATTGTTGTTACCGCTGTTATTATTGTCGTTGTTATTGTTGTTATTGTTGTTATTGTTGTTATTGTTGTTATTGTCATCTGCCGGTTTTTCCGTGTCCTCGGTCGGCTTCTCCGTATCCTCCGTCGGCTTTTCTGTATCCTCGGTCGGTTTCTCCGTGTCTTCCGTCGGCTTTTCCGTGTCCTCGGTCGGTTTCTCCGTATCCTCGGTGTCGTCCGGCTTATAATCCGTCACCACAATCGCACCGTACGTCTCCACCAGCTTCGGTGCAGCCGGAGCGCTTCCCGGCACTTCAATCGAGTGGATCTTGAAAGAAGTATTCTGCTCGCCAAACGTTTCTAAGGCTTTGCCAAGGCAGAGTGTCTGAATCTCACTGCCGTCAAACGCACCATCTTCCACGGTTGTCACGCTCTCCGGAAGTGTGACTTTTCCAAGCTTGCAGCCGTAAAATGCATTTTCACCGATCATCTTGGTACCGTCATACACCTCGATGGTTCTCGCCCCCTGCGGGCAGCGGTATAACGTAACCCCGTTCGCCGTGTAGAGTGCATTGTCGTATGACATAAAGTAAGTATTCGTCTCTTCCACGTCAATGGACTGCATGTTGACACATCCGTCAAATGCGTCCGACGCAATGGTTTTGGTCGCCTCGGGTATCACGATACTCTCGAGGGACTCACAATTTTTAAATGCTTCTTTTCCGATCGATGGAAGTTCCTTGGAAATACTTAAGTCCGTCAGTCCCGCACACTCTGCAAATGTGCCATCGCCGATTCCTTCCTTGCTCTCCCACGTTGCACTTTCCAGACTGGTACAGCCGTAGAACACATTGTCTCCGATCTTTGTCACGCTGTCCGGAACCGTAACCTCGGTCAGATATTCACATCCTGCAAATGCGTTATCTCCGATGGTTGTCACACTGTCCGGGATCTCCACCGATGTGATCGTCGTATTGAGGAATACATCGTCATCAATTTTCGTGATGTTATCCGGAATGACAACTGCGTTCTCCGCTCCGACATACCCCTGCAGGGTTGTCCCTTTTATGACAAATCCGTCCTCCTGACCGGACGCTGCACTGAGCTCTCCGGGATAGATCATCACCACAAGCATGGCAACGACCAGCACATAACCTATTTTTCGTTTTATCCGGTATTTCATTAGCACTCTCTCCCATCATCCTTTATTTCGCCGCAGCCCGCCCGTAAACCTCACGCGCGATCCCACGCTTTTACTCTGCTTCCCTGCATTTCTTCGCCACCAGAAACAGTCTTCCGTCTTCTGTAAAATTGTTACAGGTCGACAGGGTCAATAGCTCGTCCCCGTAGACCGGCAGATCTGTTCCGGTAAACACCGAGAGTTGTATGATATGATCGAGGTAGTCGTTAAACGCCTCCTCGGAATCCGCCTGTATAAAATCATAATAACGAAATTCCTGTGAATTTCGGTACTGCACCTTTGCCAGACAGACGGCAAACACTTCATAGGTGCCTTTCTCATAAATTGTATCAAATCTGATCTGCGCGTGCTCCCTCCAGTAATCTTCATCCAGATACTTCTTGAGACTTCCGAACATCGCACCGCTTTTCATGTTGTGTCCGTAGATAATAATATTGGTGCTGCGCTGCACCAGATCCGTTCTCGGATCCATAAACAAGGTTCCGTTGATATCGTCCTCCCCGTTTACATTGCGCTTGAGATAATAATCCCCGTCATTCGGGGTAAGCATGACCGGATAGTCAATCTTCGTCCCGTCAATGGTGATCCATCCGGCAAAATCACTGTGCTGCGCCACGATGGCTTCATATTCCGGCAGAACCGGAGGAGGCGGTTCGTTCTCCCGCTCCGTCTGGTCTAATCCCGCCGCAAGTTCCGGTGCATCCTCCGAAAAAAAGGTGTCATTGTCCACCATCTCTGCGGCTTCTGTCGGATTTTCTTTTAGCATCTTCAAATACTCATTCGCCTGACTGCCGCGGTGATTCGTGTAATCTGACCAGAAATACCAGCCAAAACATAGAATCGCAGCCGTCACACACACCGCACCGAGAATCTTTCTGCTGCGGTCCTGCGCCACCTGCCGGGGTTCCTCCCCCGCTTGTTGTTCCGGCGCCTGTGCCTGCGTTATATTTTTTGCCGCGGATTTTGCCACGACATCTGCAATATCCAGAAAAAATTTCTTGCCGACTTTGCTGCCGAACTTGATCTTCCCTGTTCGGATCAGCCAATAGAGGCGTAGAGCGGTTTCCGGTTCATTGAGATCGACGGTGTTCTGTATCTTTTCGATTTTCTTCGCATCTTCGAGCCCTCGGGCATATTCCTCTTCTGTGTCAAATGTAAAATTCCCTATCTTATATGCCGCCATGATCGGAACCGCTCTCCCTCCTCTCTATCTTTATTTTGTGGTTGTTCCGGTAACTGCTCCGGTAAACTCACCGTAGTAAGTCTCGCCGTCCGCCACCAGGTAGCTTCTTACTTTATAAGAGTATGTTGTCTCTGCCGCAAGCTTTTTATCGGTATAGAAAGCGTCTCTGGTACGCGTTACCTGCTGCCACTTTCCATCTGCGCCGGCACGGTATACTTCGTATCCCGTCACGGCACCGTCGCCCGTCCAGCTGATGGACAGACTGTCTGCGGATGCGCCTGTCACAACCGCCGCGCCCGCATCGCACGGTCTGATGTCAAACGTCAGGTTCTTTGTCGCGGTGTAATTGCCTTTTCCTGCAACTGCCGCCACACCGGTACCTGCCTTGCGGTTGTTGGAATACATCAGTGTGTAGTCGCTTAAAAGTTCCAGGGCTTTGCCGTCATCTTCCACCGTCACGGTCGGCTTGATGTCAGATCCGGTATATACCTGTGTCTGAATCGAACCAATGTCGCACAGATGTATGCTCTTGCGCAGAATCTGGAAACTCAGTTCCTTAGTACCTGCATAATGGGTTCCGCTTGCTGTGATTACCAGCTTCGCTACACCCGCGTTGATGTTGTCTTCATAGGATACCGTGTAATCCTTATCTTTTTCCAGCTGCACACCGTCTGCCCATACTTCCGGCTCCGGTGTGATTGCTTTTCCGGTATATGTGTAAGTAGAAGAAATACCCTTCACTTCCAGTCCGTCGATCGGCGTCTGGTCTACAGTAAACTGCTTTGTAACGGTTCCTGTATAGTTGCCGGTTCCGGCAACCTCCATTTCGTAGATTCCTGCCACTCCTGCCGGTCTGCATGTCACGGTATAATCGGTGTCTCTTACGAGTGCGATCTCACCCCACTGGAATGTTACATTCTGTGTAATCTGCTCTGAGTAGGATACCGTGTCCTCAAATCCGCTCATCACCACATCTTCATCGGTGATGTCCTTCGGTGTAATCTCGATGGTGCATTTCTTGGTTCCGCCATAGCTTCCCTGACCGATCAGAAGAAGGGTCTGCGTTCCGGCGCTCATGCCATCGCTGTTGTTGTCAAATGCAAAGCTGTAGGAGTCTGTTGTCAGAACCGTCTCGCCGATGCGTACCTCTGTAATGCCCAGATCATCCGGCGTATAAACGCTTCCCGTGAACGGGTAACTGTCACGCAGTCCTACAATCTCCGCCGGACTGATGTCGCTCGCAATATGAAATGTGGTCTGGCGGTAATTCGTAAATCCGCCGGTTCCGTTGATCCGCATCAGCACAGTGCCGATCTCTGTGTTGTCCGTGTCAAAGCTCAGTGTATAGTCCTCACCCTGCTTTAAGGTGTAATCGCCGCAGGTCACTTTGACTTCCGGAATCACCGGCTGACCTGTGTATGCCTGATTCGGAATCGGATCCACCGTAACATCCGCAGCTGCAATATCGTGGCTTACGATGGTAAACGGTGCCGTTACGCTTCCCGCATAGCTTCCTTTTCCTGTCACGGTCACAGTTGCGGTACCGCACGCCTTGTTGTTCTGATAAGATACCTCATAATCCGTACCCGCTGTGAGTACATTGCCGTCCAGTGTTACCTGCACTTCCGGTTCCACCCCGTTGTCGCTTCCCATATACGGATAGGAAGTTCCGTTCGGGAACGTGACAATCGCTCCGTCAAAGCTCTTCTCCGTAATCGTGTATTCCACGGTGCGGGATCCCGTATAATTTCCGATACCGGAAATCACCGCTGTCGCTGTTCCTGCATGGATATTGTTGCTGTATGCAACGGTAAAATCGCTTCCCTCTGTCAGCTGACGTACCTCAACCTCTGTTCCGTACTGATATGTCACAAGAACAGTCGGCTTCTTTTCCGTTCCGTCATAAGAAAAGCTGTCCGGAATCACTTCTACCGCAATCAGGTCGGTGCCGGATGACGGTTTTGCCAATGATTTCGCCACGATCTGGAAGGATACTTCACGGCTTCCGATTACGTTGCTTCCATCACCGGTAATCACGACTGTACCGGTTCCTACATTCGTATTATCCGCGTCTGCCTTCTTTGCAATGGTATAGCTTCTTGCCGGCAGAATGTAATCCGTTGATCCGATGGTTGTCTTCAATGAGAACTCCGGCACAATCTCCTTACCGGTGTACTCTCTGCTTCCGATCGCGTTCTGCGTTCCGTCAAGCACCTTCAGGTCGTCCATCTGAAGTGGGTTAATATCAAAGGTTACCAGCTTGATCAGACCAGCATACTCGTTCTTACCCTTTACCATAATGCTTCCGCCGTCTGTTCCCGCCTTGATATTCTCTCCATAGGTCACATCATAATCGGACGTGGACAGTGTCTTGTTCCCTATCTTAACGGTAACCTGCGGGCGGATCTGTGTTCCGCGGTACAGGTAGCTGCTCTCTACACCGCTTACCTCCAGAATTCCCGCATTTGCAACAATGCTGAAATTCTCTGTGAGTGTTCCGGTAAATCCGTTTTTCTCATTTCCGATTACCGTCACGCTCGCAGTCTTATCACCGATCTTCACGTTGTTTTCGTATGTATGAATCACAAAGTGCTTTCCGGATGTCAGCTCTGTTCCGTAGTAGCTGATGCTCGGGATTGCCTCCACCGGATCTCCGGTATACTGCTGATCTCCGATTGCCACCTGGATGCCTGCCTCCGAAAGATCCGCTTTGATCGGAACCGTCTTCTCCACGCTTCCCGCAAAGCCTCCCATACCCTTGATGGTAACTACTGCGTTGCCGACCCAGCTGTTGTCTGCATAGACCAGCGTATAGTCGGTATCTTTCTGAAGTGTTGTTCCGTTCAGCACAACACTGATCTGATCGTCAAACGTGATGTTCTTATCGCCGATTGCAATGTCCGTCTCTCCGGCATTCACATAATCTTTAAACCACAGTTCATCCGGAACGGTAATCTCGGCGTCCGCAATGTTTGCGCAGATCTTAAAGGTCTTCTTCACGCTTCCTGTGTAATTGCCGATTCCCTTGAGAATGACAACCGCGTCGGAGCCAATGCTGTCGTTCTTCTCATAAGTACAAATATAATCCGTACCCATGACAAGTTCTGTTCCGTTATAGTACAGCTTCGGCTGCGGTGTTGCCGTTCCGTCCACCAGCGGCTGCGGTTCGATCGCTCCGATCTTAAAGCCGTTTGCCGGTGTATATCCGCCATTGCCAATACTTGCAAGTGTGATCGTAAAGGTTGTGCTTCTCGATCCTGTAAAGTCCGTACCGTCCTTTGCCGTTGCCGTCAGCGTCACGGTTCCGCGGCTGGTATGATCCGCCCCGTAGGATACCGTGTAATCCGTCGTGCTGATCTTCTGTCCGTCATAAGTAAGCTTCACTTCAGGCTCTACCGGGCTTCCGGTATACTGTGTCTGATAACTTCCATCGGTCACTCCGCCGACAGAGAGCTCTACGCTGCTGTCCGTAAGATCTCTCGGTGCAATCGCAAAAGTCTTCTGCCATACACCGACGTATCCTCCCAGACCTTCCACGCTTACCGTTGCGGTTCCCGCGTGGATATTATCCGTATATGTCACGGAATAGTTAGAATCTTTTACCAGCTTTTTGTTGCCCTCGATCCGTGTTACCGTCACCTCCGGCTCAAATGCACTTCCGTCATAAACATACTGTGTGCCGTCGGTGAGTGCCGGGCAGCTGATCGTAAATTTGCTCTCGTTTGTGATGAGCTGGCCAATTCTGAATTCTGCCGTCTTGCTTCCGGTAAAGTTGCCGGTTCCGGTCACTGTCACCGTTGCGGTTCCGGTTCCTTTGTTGTTCGCGTAAGCCACCGTGTAATCGTTGACCGGGCTTAACGCATAGGTTCCGTCTCCAAATTCATAGCTTACCGACGGTGCCGGTGTGACAGCCATTCCGTTGTACTCCTGCGCGTCGATCGGTGCGATCTTTACCTCCGGCTCTGCCAGATTCTTCGGCGCAATCGTATAATCTATCGTAAAGGTTCCCTGATAGTTTCCTTTTCCGGTAATCGTCATCGTTGCGGTCCCGGCATCCACATTATTCTCGTAGGAAATCTTGTAATCATCCTCGCCGAGCTTTTTCTTCAGATCTGTGCACTGTACCGTAGGTACCGGTGTAATCTCTTCCGAAGTGTATGTATAGCTGGACTTTAATCCGCCAAGCGTGCAGTTGTTGTCCAGGCTTCTCGGCAGAATCGCAAATGTCAATATTCTGTCATCTGTTCCGTAGTAATCTCCCTTACCGGAAACGGTGATGGATGCCTCGCCGGCATTCAGGTTGTCCGCGTAGGAAGACTCGTCATACGCGATCACTTTCTCGATCTCATCGGCTGTCGTAAGCTTTGTTCCATCGCTCAGCGTCAGCTCGGTGATCTTCGGATACAGACGCTCGCCGGTGTAGGTCGTCTCGTTCTCATCCACCTTCCAGCTGATGATCTCGTCCAGGGATTTTCCGCTGATGGTGAATACAATAATCTTCGTTCCTGTGTAGTTGCCGTTACCCTGTATGGTCACATTTGCCATCGGTCCCGGTTTCTCGTTGTTCGCGTAGCTGCCAGCCACGATCGAATAGTCGGTCGGCGCAGTCAATGTCTTCTTATTATAAGTAAGCTTTATCTCACTTTCTGTAAGGGTCACTGCATTTCCGTCGTACGCTTTCTTGATCGCCTCGTAGGAAACACCGGTTGCAATGTCCTTCGGACGAATCGTAAAGGTTGCACTCAGTTTTGTGGCGCCGTCGCTGTACACATAGCATCCGTTTGCCGTCGGCTGATCCTCCAGCGGGATCTGCTCTACTGTAACCGTCGCCTCCCCGGCATTGATCGCCTGATCCGCGTTGGTTCCGTCACTGTAGTTGACCGTATAATCTGTTCCCTGCTCAAGGACGCTCTTCCAGAGTCCGAATCCGCCGTCCGATACCGAAATCTCATCCGCAGCAAGCGTAATCGGATCTCCTGTGTATACCGGGTTTTCTGCCGGATTCACCGATACATCATAATCCTCATCAAGCTTGGATGCGAGCAGATACTTGATCTCCTGCTTGCCATAGAATTTGCCCTTTCCGGTAATCGTTACCGAAGCAGTGCTTCCTTCTTTTGAAATATCCTTGATGCCGTCATACTTTAATTCGTAATCAGTTCCTTTTACCAGCGTATTGCCCTGGTTATCCGTGAGTGAAATCTCAAGCTGGTTATCGTTTTTATTGTTGGAATACCACAGCATTGCCCAGTATGGTCCGTCATATCCTGTCACCATCCTGTCCGTGCTGTTGGTTACCTTAAGGTTCTTGTCGTTGATCAGTGTCTGGATATCTACCGCTGTAACCTCAAACGTCTTGGTAACAACGCCTGTATAGTTGCCGCTTCCGGTAATCGTCATCGTGTAGGTTCCGATGTCTTTTACCGTTGTCGGTGAACATGCCACCGTATAATCGGTTCCCTTTTTCAGTGTATGATCTGTCTTTGATGCGGAATGATATACAACACTCTCTGTCGGAAGCGCAATCTCTGCTCCCGTATAGTCAAACAGCTCTCTGTCAATGCTGGCAGTAATCTTCGTGCTTGTAAGATTGCACTGGGCAATCGTATACGTCAGACGTTTCGTTGTACCGGTCTTAAAATTGCTGTTGGAATCGCTCGGCGCAATCTCAACGCTCGCCGTACCTGCAAATATCTTGGTATCCGCAGAATAGGTCAGCTTGTAGTCCGACTCCGGAAGTGTTACCATGTCCGCGCCCTGCGCAAACTTTACAACCACCTTCGGCTTCACGTCTGCTCCGTCCGGAGAATATTCCATCTTATAGTTTGCAGTGCTTACCTCGGAGCCATCGGCATCCACATAGTAGCATACCGCCTTTGACATGTCCGCCTGCTCGATTGTGAATTTACCGGTCACTGCACCGCCGTATGTTCCCATACCCTGCAGCGTAATGGTTGCTGTTCCTGCATTCGTGTTGCTTGCGTAAGTAACGGAGTAATCCGTTCCCTCAACCAGTCCCAGATCGTTGTTGCCGCTCTTCCAGGTAATGTCCGGTTCCGGTGTCTGTGCATTGCCGTTATAAGTTACAGCCGCTGCCGTCACTTTCTGGATCAGGTCTGAGAGATCAGCGCCTGCCGCCTGATACTCCACCGTGTAGGTTCCCTGATAGTTTCCGATACCGGTGATGACACGACGGTAGGTTCCGTTTCCGGCATTGATAATATCTGTTCCGACGGTGTAATCCGTCCCCTTCTCCAGCGTCATGCCGTTGTAGGTTGCAGTGATGACCGGCTCCTTGTCCGCTCCTCCTGCCGCAGCAGCCGTCACAGACACAGCCATGCCAACTTCTTCCTGATCCTTGTTGCCAATATCTTTTGCCTTGATCTCAAAATTTACCGTCTTTGTTCCGTAAAGGGAATTTTTTCCGGTAATCGTCAATGTGGCTTGTCCGACATTGACATTGTCGGAATATACCGCATCGTAATCCGCCTGGGAAATGGTCTCCCCGTCCACCAGAAGCTGGAATGCCGGTGTCCACTCACTTCCGGTATATACATAGGAAGTCTTGTCAAAAACAACATTCGCGTCCGCCGCATTGCGCGGTGCACCGCAATATCTCTCTCCGGTATAGTTGCCGGTACCAGTCAGTGTAATTCCTCTTCCTGTCTTGCTGAGGGAAATCGTGTAATCTGTTCCTTCAACCAGATTCTTCACGCCGTCTACGGCATCCGCATCTGCACGCGCCGTATCCTTTACCTCTTGGATACAGGAGGTAAGTGTGGCAGAAGCGTTGTCCGGATCTGCTGCCGCATCAGCCAGCACCTTATCCCAGTCAATATTGTCCTGCAGTGTCACTTCCACCGTCGCGTCTGATACGTCTTTCTGTGCAATCACGTATTCCTTCTGAATCTTTCCGCTGTAACCGTTCTGTCCGGTAATGTACAGGTAATAGGTTCCCGCATTCACAAGCACGGTCGCATCCGTAGCCGGGTCAAAAGTTGTCGCCGCACCGCCAACCATCTGTGCATAGGAAAGCTGGTACTGATCGTTCTCTTTTAATATGGTATCTCCCACCTGTACCGCAACGGATGGAATCTGCTGTCCGCCGTTGTATACCGGATTCTCCGGGCTGACTGTCACCGCATCCTCCGAAAGATTCGGTGTGACCGTCAGATTACAGGTGTAGCTTTTTCCTGCATAGGTTGCCGTGATCGTCGTGCTGCCTACGGCAATACCTTCGATGGTTGCCGGGTTGCCCGTACTGCTTACTTTTGCCACCGTTTCATTGCCGGAAACCCATGTTACCGTTCCCGTGGCATTCTGCAGTGTAAGATCCTGATCCGTCCATCCCTCACCGATGGTCATGCTGTTCTTGTTCAGTGCTGCGGCAGCACTCTTCTTCACATTGCTGCTCTGTGCCGCCGTCTGATTATCCGAACCGGAAGAACTTCTTCCGGTTGTAGCAGTTACATCATAGGTGTATGCAGTTATCGCCGCACTGCTTCCGTTCACTGTATACATATCCTGCCAGCCGGCATTGCCGAGAATATAGCTCTCTCCCTCTGCCGTACCGCCATATACATAAAAGGACGCTCCGTTCAACCGGACGATCACAGAAAACCTGGAACCATTCTCCATTACCTGATTCGCCAGCCCTGCGGAATAAGTATTCTTTCCTTCCTTCACGCTGACTTCTTTTTGGAAAATGCTCGTTCCCGCATCCGGCGCCATGCCTTCTACATCCTTGTAATATTCCACGGTAGCCGTTGCCTTGCTGCCGTCATCCACATGTGCGTAGAAGTCAATACTGTCTAACAGTTCTGCTCCGTCCGCATTGCGGTCCGCTGTAAATACCGCAGCTACAGCCTGGGCCTCGCACGGCGCTCCCGCCAGTACCCCGTCTCCGTTCCGATAGGTGTTTACCGTTCCCTGTCCTGCCCAGACAGTCGTCGGCCATTCCACCATCGTCACAATCAGGCATACTGTCAGCATAAACGCCGAAATTCTCTTGCATACATCCTTGTACATACGCGCCATCTCCTTTGATCTATCCCTTTAGCGTTCGTCCCATTTTATGAAACTCTAAATTATACCTTATCTATTTTATCGACATCTTTTCACGGTTCTTTAACATCTTTTCAAAAAAAACGAGGCAGCCATACATTATCTGGCCGCCCCATTCTGTAATGCAGATATAATCTGCGCTTTATTCTTCTGTATCCTCGGACTCTTCCGGCGCATTCTCCTCTAATGTGTAATTCTCATCTGCCACATCAGTGTCATCAAAATCGTCGAAATCATCGAATGCAATCTCCTCGTTCTCATCAATATCCGAGCTCAGCTTGATATTGCGGTATCTCTTCATACCGGTACCAGCCGGGATCAGCTTACCAATGATAACGTTCTCCTTCATACCAATGAGCGGATCAACCTTACCCTTGATGGCAGCTTCCGTCAGAACCTTTGTGGTCTCCTGGAAGGATGCTGCTGACAGGAAGGAGTTGGTTGCAAGAGAAGCCTTTGTGATACCAAGCAGTACCTGCTTGCCTTCTGCAAGCTCCTTGCCCTCTTTCTCCAGAAGCTCATTTGTATCCTCGAAGTCAAGCGTATCTACTAATGTTCCCGGGAGCATATCGGAATCTCCGTTTGTCTCCACACGGACTTTCTGCAGCATCTGGCGCACGATCACCTCGATATGCTTATCGTTGATCTCAACACCCTGCAGACGGTATACACGCTGTACTTCGCGAAGCATGTAATCCTGAACGGCACGCACACCCTTGATCTTTAAGATATCATGCGGGTTGACAGAACCTTCTGTCAGCTCGTCGCCGGCCTCTAAGACTGCACCGTCCATAACCTTGATTCTGGAACCGTAAGGAATCAGATATGCCTTGCTCTCTCCAGTCTCATTGTTCGTCACAACGATCTCACGCTTCTTCTTGGTATCTTTGATATTGGCAACACCGCTGAACTCGGTAATGATCGCAAGTCCCTTCGGCTTTCTTGCCTCAAAAATTTCCTCGACACGCGGAAGACCCTGTGTAATATCGGTACCGGCAACACCACCCGTATGGAACGTACGCATGGTAAGCTGTGTACCAGGCTCACCGATGGACTGTGCCGCGATGATACCGATTGCCTCACCAACCTGTACTGCCTGGCCGGTTGCCATGTTGGCACCGTAGCACTTCGCACACACACCCATGTGGGAACGGCAGGATAATACAGTACGGATCTTCACCTTTGTAAGCGGTTCTCCGTTCTCATCCACACCCTTGCTCATAACAAGCGCTGCGCGCTTCGGTGTAATCATATGATTTGCCTTCACGAGGACATTGCCCTCGGCATCGCAGATGGTATTGCAGGAGAAACGTCCTGTAATACGCTCCTGAAGGCTCTCGATCTCTTCCTTGCCATCCATGAATGCAGTTACCCACATACCAGGGATCTCTCTGCCTGTTCCCTCACAGCAGTCAGACTCACGAACGATCATATGCTGTGATACATCTACCAGACGTCTGGTCAGGTATCCGGAATCGGCGGTACGAAGGGCGGTATCGGACATACCTTTTCGCGCTCCATGCGCAGACATGAAGTATTCCAGTACGTCAAGACCTTCACGGAAGTTGGACTTGATTGGCAGCTCGATTGTTCTACCGGTTGTATCTGCCATAAGTCCTCGCATACCAGCAAGCTGTTTGATCTGCTTATCGGAACCACGGGCTCCGGAATCCGCCATCATGAAGATGTTGTTGTACTTATCCAGTCCGGAGAGAAGTGCATGTGTCAGCTGCTCATCCGTCTCTTTCCATGTCTCTACGACTTCCTTGTAACGCTCTTCCTCTGTGATAAGACCACGCTTATACTGCTTTGTAATGCGGTCTACGGTATCCTGGGCGTCCTTGATCATCTGTGGCTTTTCCGGCGGCTCGGTCATATCGGAAATGGATACGGTCATTGCCGCCCTGGTGGAGTATTTGTAACCCATCGCCTTAACAGCATCCAGCACCTCGGCAGTTCTGGTTGCGCCGTGAATATTGATGACTTTCTCAAGGATCTGCTTATTCTGCTTCTTTGCTACGAGGAAATCGACCTCGAGCTTTAATTCATTGCCCGGAATGCTTCTGTCTACAAAGCCCAGATCCTGCGGGATAATCTCGTTGAAGATGAAACGTCCCAGCGTGGACTCTACGATTCCGGTAATCTTTTTTCCATCCGGCATGGTCTTGCTCATGCGGACTTTGATTCTGGAGTGAAGTGTTACCGCGCCATTCTCATAGGCGAGGATTGCTTCGTTGACACTCTTGAAGAATTTGCCTTCTCCCTTTGCGCCTGGTCTCTCCTGTGTCAGGTAGTAAATACCAAGCACCATATCCTGTGAAGGAACGGCTACCAGTCCACCGTCAGACGGCTTTAACAGGTTGTTCGGAGAGAGCAGCATGAAACGGCACTCTGCCTGCGCTTCCACAGAAAGCGGAAGATGAACAGCCATCTGGTCACCATCGAAATCGGCGTTGAACGCGGTACACACAAGCGGATGAAGCTTGATTGCCTTACCCTCTACGAGGATCGGCTCGAATGCCTGAATACCGAGACGGTGCAGTGTAGGAGCACGGTTCAGCATAACCGGATGCTCTTTGATGACGTCCTCGAGCACATCCCAGACCTCAGTCTGAAGTCTCTCGACCATCTTCTTCGCACTCTTGATATTATGAGCGGTTCCGTTTGCAACGAGCTCCTTCATAACGAACGGCTTGAACAGCTCGATTGCCATTTCCTTCGGAAGACCGCACTGGTAAATCTTTAACTTCGGCTCTACGCAGATAACGGAACGTCCGGAATAGTCAACACGCTTACCAAGCAGGTTCTGACGGAAACGTCCGGACTTACCTTTTAACATGTCAGACAGAGACTTGAGTGCTCTGTTACCCGGTCCTGTAACAGGACGTCCGCGGCGGCCGTTATCGATCAGGGCATCTACAGCCTCCTGAAGCATACGCTTCTCGTTGCGGACGATGATATCCGGTGCGCCAAGCTCTAAGAGTCTTCTCAGACGGTTGTTACGGTTGATGATTCTTCTGTACAGATCATTTAAGTCGGATGTTGCAAAACGTCCGCCATCCAGCTGTACCATCGGGCGCAGATCTGGCGGAATGACCGGGATGACCGTGAGGATCATCCACTCCGGCTTGTTGCCGGACTCGCGGAATGCTTCTACAACTTCCAGTCTCTTGATGATGCGCGCGCGCTTCTGACCGGTTGCGTCTGCAAGCTCTGCCTGAAGCTCTGCGGAATCCTTCTCAAGATCGATCGCGTGTAACAGTTCCTGGATTGCCTCGGCACCCATTCCGACACGGAACGCATTGCCGTACTGCTCTCTGGCTTCCTGATATTCGCTCTCGGAAAGCACCTGCTTATACTGTAATGCCGTGTTACCGGCATCCAGTACAATGTATGATGCAAAATATAATACCTTCTCAAGAGTTCTCGGTGAGAGGTCAAGAATCAGTCCCATGCGGGACGGAATTCCCTTAAAGTACCAGATATGGGAAACCGGAGCTGCAAGCTCGATATGTCCCATACGCTCTCTACGAACGCTTGCTTTTGTAATCTCAACGCCGCATCGGTCACATACCACACCTTTGTAGCGGATCTTCTTGTATTTACCACAGTGGCATTCCCAGTCCTTGCTCGGTCCGAAAATCTTTTCACAGAACAGACCATCCTTCTCAGGCTTTAATGTTCTGTAGTTGATCGTCTCAGGCTTCTTAACCTCGCCTCTGGACCACTCATGAATCTTCTCCGGTGATGCCAAACCGATCTTAATGGCATCGAAAGAGATAGACTGGCCTGTTGCCTCTTTATTCATTGTCTCTGGCATTTATGACACTCCCTTCTATCTATTCTTCGTCAAGAACGTCGTCTGATGACTCATCAAAAAACTCAGAATCGTCTTCATCCTCTTCCTCATCTTCTACGTCTACCAGTTCCTCGTTCTCTGTATCAAACTGCTTCTGGGAGAATCCCATCTTTGCAAAGGACTCGCTGTCTTCAAATGCAAAATCCTTATCGCCGGAAATGATAGAATTCAAATCGGTATTACCGTACTCACTGGTCTCCATGAGTTCTACTTCGTTGCGGTTCTCATCGAGCACTTTGACATCCAGTCCGAGGGACTGCAGCTCTTTTAAGAGAACCTTGAAGGACTCCGGAATACCCGGCTCAGGGATATTATCACCCTTGATGATCGCCTCGTAAGTCTTCACACGTCCGACCACGTCATCGGACTTCACTGTCAGAATCTCCTGTAAGGTATAAGATGCACCGTAAGCCTCGAGTGCCCATACCTCCATCTCTCCGAAACGCTGTCCACCGAACTGTGCCTTACCACCTAACGGCTGCTGCGTTACTAAGGAGTAAGGACCGGTAGAACGTGCATGGATCTTATCGTCTACCAGGTGATGCAGCTTCAGGTAATGCATGTGTCCGATTGTAACCGGTGAATCAAACGGCTCTCCGGTACGTCCGTCACGAAGCTGTACCTTTCCGTCACGGGAAATCGGCACGCCCTTCCACAGTGCCCTGTGTGCGCGGTTGTCATACAGGTACTTCATGACTTCCTCGTTCAGTGTGTCTTTATATTTTGCTTCAAAGTCTTCCCACTCGAAGTTGACGTAATCATTGGCAAGCTCCAGCGTATCCTGGATATCAATCTCCTTCGCACCGTCGAATACCGGTGTCTCGATGTTGAAGCCAAGTGCCTTCGCAGCAAGGCTTAAGTGAATCTCGAGGACCTGACCGATGTTCATACGGGACGGCACACCCAACGGGTTCAGCACGATGTCAAGCGGGCGGCCATTCGGAAGGAACGGCATATCCTCTACCGGAAGTACACGGGAAACGACACCCTTGTTACCGTGACGACCTGCCATCTTATCACCGACGGAGATCTTTCTCTTCTGTGCAATGTAAATGCGGACTGCCTGATTCACGCCCGGAGACAGCTCGTCGCCGTTCTCTCTTGTGAATACCTTTGCATCCACGATGATACCGTACTCGCCGTGCGGCACCTTCAAGGAAGTGTCACGCACTTCTCTTGCCTTCTCGCCGAAGATTGCGCGGAGCAGCCTCTCCTCGGCTGTCAGCTCAGTCTCTCCCTTCGGAGTTACCTTTCCGACTAAGATATCACCGGCGCGAACCTCCGCACCGATACGGATAATACCTCTCTCATCGAGATCCTTCAACGCGTCGTCGCCGACACCCGGAACATCTCTCGTGATCTCTTCCGGTCCGAGCTTCGTGTCACGCGCTTCTGCTTCATACTCCTCAATATGGATAGATGTATAAACATCATCCTGTACCAGACGCTCGCTCAAAAGAACGGCATCCTCGTAGTTGTAACCTTCCCAGGTCATGAATCCGATCAGCGGGTTCTTACCGAGTGCCAGCTCACCGTTTGCGGTGGAAGGACCATCTGCGATCACTTCGCCAACCTCCACGCGGTCGCCCTTAAACACGATCGGCTTCTGGTTGTAGCAGTTGGACTGGTTACTTCTGGAGAACTTCGTCAGCTTGTATATATCTCTGCCGCCCTCGTCATTCTTGATGATGATCTGGTTGGACTCAGAGCTCTCAACAACACCGGCTTTTTTCGCCACAACACACACACCGGAGTCTACCGCTGCCTTCGTCTCCATACCGGTACCGACTACCGGCGCCTCTGTGGTCAGAAGCGGCACTGCCTGACGCTGCATGTTGGATCCCATGAGTGCACGGTTTGCATCGTCGTTCTGCAGGAACGGAATGGATGCGGTAGCGACGGAAAACACCATCTTCGGGGAGACGTCCATGTAATCAAACATGGTCTTCTCATATTCCTGTGTCTCATCCAGATAACGACCGGATACGGAATTACGGACGAAATGTCCTTCCTCATCCAGCGCCTCATTCGCCTGTGCTACATGGTAGTTATCCTCTTCGTCTGCGGTCATGTAGACAACTTCGTCTGTGACACGCGGATTCTTAGGATCGGATTTATCGATCTTACGGTACGGAGCCTCAATAAATCCGTACTCGTTGATTCTTGCATAGCTTGCCAGAGAGTTGATCAGACCGATGTTCGGTCCCTCAGGCGTCTCGATCGGGCACATTCTTCCATAGTGGGAGTAATGTACATCTCGCACCTCGAATCCTGCACGGTCTCTGGACAGACCGCCCGGTCCCAATGCGGAAAGACGTCTCTTGTGTGTCAGCTCTGACAGCGGGTTGTTCTGATCCATAAACTGGGACAGCTGGGAAGATCCGAAGAACTCTTTTACAGCTGCGGTTACCGGCTTAATGTTGATCAGGCTCTGCGGGGAAATACCGTCCAGATCCAGGGTGGTCATTCTCTCACGAACCACTCTCTCCAGTCTGGAAAGACCGATACGGTACTGGTTCTGTAACAGTTCTCCGACCGCACGGATACGTCTATTGCCCAGATGATCGATATCGTCATCATGACCAATGCCGTACTCTAAATGCATGTTATAGTTGATGGACGCAAAAATATCATCCTTGGTGATATGCTTCGGAATCAGGTCATGCACATTCTTGTGAATGGCCTCTTTTAAATCCTCCACGTCCGGATATTCATCCATGAGCTGCTTTAATACCGGATAGTACACGAGCTCTGTGATGCCGAGATCCTTCGGGTTGCAGTCCACATAATGTCTCAGATCTACCATCATGGAAGACAGCACCTTGATATTTCTGGTCTCGCCCTGAATCCATACATACGGAACAGCCGCGTTCTGAATATCATCCGCCAGGGATCTTGTCACTTCGGTTCCTGCCTCGGCGATGATCTCACCTGTGGACACATCGACAACATCCTCTGCCAGAACATGTCCGTTGATACGGTTGCGCAACATTAACTTCTTATTAAACTTATAGCGTCCGACCTTTGCAAGATCATATCTTCTCGGGTCAAAAAACATAGCAGAAATAAGGCTCTCCGCACTCTCAACTGTCAGCGGCTCGCCTGGTCTGATTTTCTTATATAATTCCAGAAGTCCCTCTTCGTAGTTGGTTGCCACGTCCTTGCCGAAACTTGCAAGAATCTTCGGCTCCTCACCGAACAGGTCTACGATCTCCTGGTTGCTTCCGACGCCAAGTGCACGGATCAATACCGTGATCGGCACCTTTCTGGTTCTATCTACACGGACATAAAATACGTCATTGGAGTCTGTCTCATACTCTAACCACGCACCACGGTTAGGGATGACAGTACAGGAATACAGCTTTTTACCCACTTTATCGTGAGCGATTCCATAGTAGATACCCGGGGAACGCACCAGCTGGCTGACGATAACACGCTCTGCGCCGTTGATCACGAAAGTACCGGTCTCTGTCATCAAAGGAAGGTCGCCCATGAAAATCTCATGCTCATTGATCTCGTCAGTCTCCTTGTTGTGAAGTCTGACCTTGACCTTCAAAGGTGCCGCATAAGTTGCATCTCTTTCTTTGCACTCCGGAATTGTGTACTTTACATCGTCCTCACACAACGTAAAATCTACAAACTCCAGGCTCAGATGACCGCTGTAATCAGCGATTGGAGAGATATCATCGAAAACTTCTTTCAGGCCCTCGCTTAAGAACCACTGATAGGAGTCTTTCTGGACTTCTATCAGATTCGGCATTTCCAATACCTCTTTCTGTCTCGAGTAACTCATACGTATGCCCTTTCCAGCTTTCACTGGACGTATTCTGTTTTTCTCCATTGACGTTTCACCTCTCGTTTTTATTTACACTAAGCTGCCCCAAAAGTGGCAGCAACTGTCTCAATCCACCGTAACCACAAGATACGGTATAGGCACATCCGGCGGCATACAACGCGAAAAGCGCGCAATAAGCCCAATGCACCACAATAGTGCAACGTATATGATAGCACAATAGCAAGTGCCGCGTCAAGGATTTTTTAAAATATTTATTTCTTCTCCGTGAGTACGCAAAAAACGACGAAGGAAAGCTCTAAAGCCTTCGCTCCGCCGTTCGCCACCGCTTATGAGACAAGAAAATTTGCCGCCGCGCGGGTTCTCTGTTCCATCTGTTTTTTCTGCATAAAAAATGCATATTGCTGCAGGGTCTGCTTCTTTTTCTGTTCGGATACCGCCTGTCCGTAATCCAGATCCTCGAGCCGGCTTTTTCCTGCCGTTACATTCAGCCTGGTGTTGGTACTGTAGCGGTATGCATACTCCAGTGCATTGCTCTGTGCGCCCATACCGCTGCGCCCTGCACTCACTCTGGCAAGTGCATCATCCACCTGCGTCAGATCAAAATCTTTCGTCACATCAAAATCCGCAATCCCAAGTGCCTGTAATGTGGCATCTGCAGTCGTAATCTTCATTCCGTTGCCGGTGGCATCCGTCATGATATTGTACTTCTGCGACGTGCCATCCAGAAGCGGCTTCGTGTTAAAGCTTGTCTGTTTTGCAATATCTGAAATGCCCTGCTTATACTGCTCGATCTGCGCCTGAATACTTGTCCGCTCCGCATCTGTGATCGTCACCGTATTGGACGCCCGAACACCAAGTTCACGGATCTTCTGAAGATAATCCGTAATCCCGCTCATTGCGCCATCCGCCACATTCAGCATATCTTTTGCCGCGCCAATGTTGTTCTCCCCGACCTTATAGCTTCTGGTCTGCGTCTCCTGCTTCTGGATGATCGCAAGCTCCGCCGCACCGTCTGCCGCCCGGTTCACTTTTTTGCCGCTTGCAAATTTCCCGTAATCTGCATAAGATGTGCTGCTTCGCTGCATCGAAGTAATACCGTTCATAAAAGCCTCCTTTCTGTTCTCAAGTTCCGCTGCTCTTCCTGTCCGCCTTTTCTATTTTCTTTATAACACACAATACCGCTACTCTTCAAGTATCTCCTGAATGTAATACCGGCTTTGTTTTGCGAGATCGACAAAAGTGTCCCCCACCTGCACAAGCGGACATGACAGCTTATATTTGTTAATCATGACCACTCTTCCCATCCTGCCATCATTCAGGATCACGTTGCGCTGGATCATCGTCTCGGCAATCCGCTTCAGAAATGTCATCAGATAGTTGGCGTCCAGACGGTTATACCCCTCATCCTCCATCTTCTTGATCGCTTCAAATGCCGAGATGCCCGCTTTATCTCCCTGACGCATCGTAAGGGCATCGTAAGTATCTGCCACCGCAAGAATTCTGGAAATCCAGTTGATGTTATCCCCCATTACCTGCAGTGGGAACCCGCTTCCATTCACGCGCTCGTGGTGCGTCAGAACCGCCTGTTTAATCCGCTGGTCTATGTTCATCTTCTTAATAAGGTTGTATCCGCTCACGACATGTTTCTCATATCGTTCCGTCTCGTATTCTTGCAGAAATTCCGTCTGTTCCTGCCCGTCCTTCCAGAGTTCAAGAAATCCAATGTCATGAAGCAGCCCCGCCGCCATGACCTCCTCCATCTCCGCCTCGGCGCATCCGCTCCACCGTGCAAGAAGCTGTCCAAAAAGCGCCACGTTAATGGTATGTGCGTACAGACCTGACTGCTGTTTTTTCATATGAAGCAGCATGTCCGCAAGATCTGTATCATCATCTGCTTTTTTCAGCAGTCCGTTCAGCGGCTCCAGCAGCATGGAAATGTTCACATCCTTACTCCGGTATACAATATCTTTCAGTTCTTCCGAAATCGACTGTTCGGCAACCGAGAACTCTGCCTGGAACTCTTTCAGATGCTGTTCCTTCGCCGGCGCACTCTGTTCCTGCTGTTCCGGGCGTTCTTTCCTGCCCGTCGGATATTCCACCATCACACTGTCCACAAAATGTCTGGTCAGCAGCGCGACGACGTCCTTCGTGACGACCGCTCCGTCCGGCACAATCACCGCCCCTGTCTTTGAAAACACATCCTCTTTTATCATCATTCCCTCCCGCAGGCGGTTGACCGACATCCTCAAACACGGCATGGTATCTTCTCCTCTTTCCCGTACTTTCATCCTCTGGAAAAGTACTATTTTCCTATAAAGTCTGTTAGTACTATCATATACCAAGTATTTTCTTTTGGGAAGTAGGGAATTTATTTTCCCGTAGCGGCTGTCGCCGCGCATAAGCAAAAACGGCGCGACCGCCGGGAATAAATTCCCGTAGTCACGCCGTTTCCGCTTATATGCTTCTCGTAGCTTACGCGATTATTTTAAAGTAACCTTTGCGCCCTCAGCCTCAAGTTTAGCCTTGATGTCGTCAGCGGTTGCCTTGTCAGCAGCCTCTTTGAGAACCTTAGGAGCTCCATCAACGAGATCCTTAGCTTCCTTTAAGCCTAAGCCAGTTGCCTCACGAACAACCTTGATAACCTTAACCTTGTTCGGGCCAACCTCTGTTAACTCAACGTCGAACTCAGTCTTCTCTTCTGCTGCTGCGCCGTCACCAGCACCTGCTGCTGCAACTACAACGCCTGCTGCTGCAGATACGCCGAACTCTTCCTCGCAAGCCTTTACTAAGTCGTTTAACTCTAATACGCTTAACTCTTTGATAGCATCAATAAATTCTGCTGTTGTCATCTTTGCCATGATTATTTTCCTCCATTTAATATTGAGATTGTATCACGATGATACGTTTTCTGCCTGCAGATCCCTGCGGCTTTTTTCACTACATTCGATCCGGATTATTCTGCCGGAGTCTCTGCTGCTTCTGCTGCAGGAGCTTCCTCTGCCGGAGCAGCCTCTACTGCCGCGTCAGCTGCACCGCCCTTTTCTGCGATCTGATTAAGAACGCGGGCAAGATTGGTAATCGGAGACTGTAAGCTTCCAAGTAACTTGGAAAGAAGAACTTCTCTTGACGGAATCGAAGAGATTGCCTTCATGCCTGCCTCGTCATAGAAGTTACCCTCAACTACGCCTGCTTTTACTTCAAGAGCCGGAGCTTTCTTAGCGAAATCTGCTAATACTCTTGCCGGAGCTGTTGCGTCTGTCGTAGAAATTGCGAATGCATTCGGTCCCTCAAGAACGTCTCTTAAGCTCTCGAACTGTGTTCCCTCTACGGCACGGCTTACTAATGTGTTCTTATATACTTTATAAGTAACACCAGCTTCTCTTAATGCTTTACGTAACTGAGTATCCTCTGCAACGGTAAGTCCGCGGTAATCAACGACTACAACAGACTGCGCATCTTTGATGTTTTCAGAAATTTCCTGTACGATAGGCTGTTTTAATTCTACCTTTGCCACGAATCGTGCACCTCCTTTTTAGATTTTACGCATATAACAAATCCGAAAGGATATAAAAATCCCTCTCTGCCTGGACAGAGAGGGATCAGAATCTCATTCTCAATGATTGCTCATGAAAGTCCCTCGGCAGGCTCTATGATTACGCCTTGCGGCACCTGCTGTCTTCGGCCATTATATGCAATCCACAGATGTGGATCTGCCACTGCTGTGGCATCTGTCTCATGTGAGACGACTGCATCCGTACGGACGCACCGCGTTACAACGCTTCTGCATTATAACACTGTATATTGCGGCTGTCAACACTTTTCGCCAACAACACAAACTAGTTTGTGATCTTGGTTACGTTTAACTTAACGCCAGGTCCCATGGTAGATGTAAGAGTTGCGCTCTTTACATACTGACCTTTTAAGCTGGACGGTTTCGCTTTGTTGATAGCACCCATAAGGGTCTGGAAGTTGTCGCTTAACTGCTCCTCAGTGAAAGAAGCTTTTCCTACTGGCACGTGGATAATGTTGGTCTTGTCCAATCTGTACTCAATCTTACCAGCTTTGATGTCGTTGATAGCCTTGGTAACATCCATTGTAACAGTTCCAGCCTTCGGGTTCGGCATTAAGCCCTTCGGTCCAAGTACACGACCGAGACGTCCAACAACGCCCATCATGTCAGGTGTAGCAACGATCACATCAAAGTCTAACCAACCCTCGTTCTGGATCTTCGGAACTAACTCCTCGCCTCCAACGTAGTCAGCGCCTGCTGCCTGTGCCTCATCTAACTTTACGCCCTTTGCGAATACTAAAACTTTTACAGTCTTACCTGTTCCGTGCGGCAGTACAACTGCGCCACGGATCTGCTGCTCTGCATGACGTCCATCACAACCGGTCTTAATATGAAGCTCGATTGTCTCATCAAACTTCGCTGTAGCGTTCTTTTTTACTAAGCTGATTGCCTCAGCAACATCGTACTGATTCGCCTTGTCAAAAGACTTTACAGCGTCCTGATATTTCTTTCCTCTTTTCATGAATATAAACCTCCTGGTGGTAGTATCGGGAGAGGACCCTCCCACTATATCGTTCCATAAGAACACCGCCGGTGCTCTCTGATGCATTACACTCTCGTGTCTTACTGCTCTACGTTAACGCCCATACTTCTTGCAGTTCCTGCGATCATGCTCATAGCTGCCTCTAAGGATGCTGCGTTTAAGTCTGGCATCTTTAACTCTGCGATCTCCTGTAATTTTGCCTTGGAGAGAGTTGCAACCTTATCCTTGTTCGGTGTGGAAGAACCGGACTTGATGTTGCAAGCCTTCTTGATCAGTACCGGAGCAGGCGGAGTCTTTGTAACGAAGCTGAAGCTTCTGTCTGCGTATACAGTGATTACTACAGGGATGATTAAATCGCCCTGATCCGCTGTTCTGGCGTTGAACTGCTTTGTAAACTCAACAATGTTCACACCGTGCTGTCCAAGTGCAGGTCCGACTGGAGGAGCTGGTGTAGCCTTGCCAGCAGGAATCTGCAATTTGATATATCCTTCTACTTTCTTTGCCATTGGAATTGCCTCCTTAATTCATTCTTTCCTGATTAGGATTGCTCGCTTAATTTGCAAGCTTTACATCTGCGAAACTTATTTCTACCGGCGTTTCGCGGCCGAAAAGCTCAACATTGATGGTCACGCTCTGCTTGCCAGGATTCATCGCCTGAATCACGCCGATGGTATCTTTCCAGACTCCTCCGGTGACAACTACGGTGTCTCCCTCAGCAAAATCAACCTCAATGTTCTCTGTCTTGATCCCAAGCGGTCTCATTTCCATATCGGTAAGCGGTACCGGCTTCGATCCCGGACCAACAAATCCGGTAACACCACGGGTATTTCTGACAACGTACCAAGTGTCATCATTCATAACCATATTGATAAGCACGTATCCCGGAAACATCTTCTTTGATACGGATTTCTTTGCGCCGTTCTTCAGCTCAACGACCTCCTGCATCGGTACGCGGACCTCTAAGATCTGGTCTTCCAGATGCCGGTTCTCAATTGTCTTGTCAATGTTCGCTTTTACCTTATTCTCATATCCTGAGTAGGTATGAACTACATACCAGTGTGCCTCTGCCATAAATCACCTATGCCTCCATTAAAAACTTAAACCAACAAGGAAATCAACGCCATACTGAATCACAAAATCCAGAAGCGCGATCACAAGACCCATTACTACGGAAACAGCAACAACGGCTGCTGTCTGTCTTGCAAGTGATTTGTTGTCCGGCCAAATGATCTTTTTGAATTCAGCCGACAGGCCGCTAAAAAAGCTCTCTTTCTGAGCAGCTTTGTTCTCGGTTTCTCCCATTTTCTCACTCCTTTGCCCAAAAGCCTATTTGGTTTCCTTGTGTAATGTATGAGTCTTGCAGAATCTACAATACTTCTTGGTTTCCATTCTGTCCGGATGAGCTTTCTTGTCCTTTGTCGTGTTGTAATTACGATTCTTACACTCAGTACATGCCAATGTTATTTTCGTGCGCACAACTTCCACCTCCATTAAAATTCTTTGTGCTTTTCTTATGTCTTTTGTTCCCTGCGACCGGGCTTAGGTTCCCCTCAGGAAAGGAGTCCTAAAAAAAGGCATAAAAAAAAAAGACCTACTTCCATCGCTAGTCTAATATATCACAATCAATATGGAGCGTCAACCACTTTTTTAAACTCGTGCAACAAATTTATTTTAGCACTACATATAGTGTGCCGCAAGTCTTTTTTCTGATTTTACAAATCTATCGCGTAATTTTTATTTTTACTGTAAATATTTTATATCTATTTACCGATAAAAATTATTAGAAGTATATCTATTGTACATTCAAAAATACAGTTTCATTATATATAAGTAGGAAGCAATATAAACGGATTTATATCCCTGCATATGCGAAGGCATATGATTTCATGGAAGAAAGGAGGGATTCCAATGGCAGTCATCGACAGTGCCTATCAGTATTACCTGAGCACTTATGCCGGTTCCGGCACGTCTCGCTACGACACGCACAAAAAAAGCCAGCTGCGCGCCGTATACAATAATATTGTCAAAGTTAATAAAGATTCCCCCCTTTACAAAATCAATTTTACCAGGGATACCGGCCGTTTTGCCATCGACATCAAGGAGCAGGCCCGCTCGATCGAGAATTTTATCGCGGCGCTTTCAAACAATGCTCCGGACGACAATGCGGAACACGCTTTTTCCCGGAAAATTGCGCAGTCTTCTGATGAGGACGCTGTGAGTGTGCAGTACATCGGCTCGAACATGGACGCGGACAACTCCAAGCAGTTCGATGTGACGGTAGAACGTCTCGCCACACCGCAGGTCAACCGCGGCGTCTATCTTGCCCCGGGCGCAAGCGACTTTGTGCCGGGCAATTACAGCTTCGACTTGAATACCAATCTGAGTTCTTATGAATTCCAGTACACAATCAGCGGCAGGGACACCAACGAGACCGTGCAGCGCAAGATCATGCGGCTGATCAACAATGCCAATATCGGCTTAAACGCCACACTGGTCTCCAACGACCGCGGACAGAATGCGCTTTCCATCACGTCGCAGCAGACCGGTCTCAGCGATAACGAGCAGTACCTGTTTGAGATTATGCCGGCGCCGGACAGCGGTTCCATACGTGCCATGCGCACGCTTGGCATCAATGATATCACGGAAATGCCGGTCAATTCGCTCTTTTTGTTAAACGGTACCGAACATTCGTCACTGTCCAACACATTTACCGTCAACAACGCTTTTGAACTGACGCTGAAAGCCCCCAGTGCTGGCGGGGAAACCGCAACGATCGGCTTCAAAGCGGATACGGATGCGATCGCAGACAATGTGCAGTCGCTGGTCAACGTCTACAACAACATGATACAGCTCGGTCACAATTACCACGGCAGTCAGGAGTCCGGCAAGCTTCTCCACGATATGGAGAGCGTTGCAAAGTCCTATTTCAACGAGTTGGAATCCATCGGGCTAAATCTGCAGCAGGACGGATCGATCCATATTGACAAGAGCCTGTTGACCGACGCCGTTTCCGCACCAGACGCGCGCGAAAGTTTTCATACCCTGAATAATTTCAAAAACGGTCTTCAACGCAAAGCCACCCAGGCTTCCATCGACCCGATCAGCTATGTCAGCAAAGTCCTGATTGCCTACAAGAATCCGGGGCACAATTTTGCGGCGGCTTATCACTCTTCGGTGTATTCCGGTCTGATGCTTGATACCTATTGTTAAAAGGAATTGCCGCAATACGCATAGACTGCTTTGGGGTGATAATTATTATTACAGAAATACCAGAGAACAAAAAAGTTCCAGAATAAACAGACGGCGGGAAATTCTTTGAAGAAAAATTCACGTATTTCTTCCTTGCCGTGGCTGGCATCCCATTCCGTGTCTTGGCCACGTTTGGACACTCACGGAGTGTGTCCGACAAGCCACAGACAATGAGCGGACTTTCTGGTGTCCCTAATGGCACCTCTTCACAGACAATATAAAACCGCGCGAACCGAAACTCGTTGCCATCTGCTATTAAAAATATGGCAGATGGCAACTCAAACATCGGCTTCGCGCGGTTATGTTTTGTTCGACATAAAGATGGCATTTATGCCATCTGTTGTCTGGTGCCGCAAGGGACACACACAAAAGTCCTAAAATTGTCTGCTGGCTTGCGCACACAGTCCGTGGAGTGCTCCAAACTTGGAAAGACACGGATCATCACGGATGCCAGCTGCGGCATGGTTAGAAATACCGGATTTTGCGATCAGAATTTGCCGCCGCATGGTTATCTGGAACTTTTAAGTATCTGTTTCTTATAATATTACTTATCAGCCCAAAGCACGATATGCTTATTGCGGCAGTTCCTTTTAATTAGCGCGGTCCGGCAGTGCGCCGCCACCTATTTATTTTGCGTCTTCACCTGCAACCGTATCCAGAATGGTGTGGATTCTTTCTATATAAGAGTGCTTCTCCCGCACCTTGTGGTACCCGTTCCATGCAATCCGCTTACGCTCCTCCTCGTGTTCCAGATAGTACCCCACTTTCTCACACAGGTCTTCCAGACCATCAAAGCAGACGAGGTCTTCCCCCTCCTTGAAATAGTACGGAATCTCTGCCTGGTAGTTCGTCAGAAGAAAGCCCCCGCAGCCAAGTACATCCCAGATGCGCAGCGGAATGCCGCTCTTGATGTTCGGTATCGTAAAATTCAGATTGATCTTCGACATGCGGAAGACCTTCGGCATCTCACTCCAGTAGTCCACTGACCCGCAATACTGAATCCGCAGCAGATCACTGACATCGCTGTTGCTGTAAACATTGACCCTGTAATGCTTTGACAGCTCAATCAGCGCTCTTCTCCGCTCGATCTCTGCAATCTTGAATCCAAGCACGGTCGTCTGGAAAATCAGCCCCAGATCCGAAAAAGATCCCTCGGATTTTTCCAGCTGAAAATATTCCTGCAGCTGTTCGAGAATGTTCGTGGTCAGCATCGGCTCCACGATATTTGCTCCGCTGATGTTAAGCTGCGCCTCCATAACAGCGTCAAAATATCCCCTTAAATACTCCGGCAGCCTGTTTTTGATCTTGTCATAGGAATTGCGTTCATAAAGGCTTCCCACAAACGCCACATCTCCGCGGTATTTCCGCATCTCCGAATCCTGTGTGGCATTCCGTCTTTCCGGTTTTTCCGGCGCCCCGAGCAGCGCATCCATCCGCTCCGTATCTACCGCCAGCGGGAGATACCAGATATGTTTTACGCCCATCCCGCGGAACTCCAGGTAATTCGTCTTATCAAACGTAAAAATGTAATTGCAGGCGTGGAACACCGATTCATGGTACATACTGATCAGCGGATTGTCGCATGTCCAGGAAACATATTTCACGCCTGTGCGCTCACATACATTCGAGATCAATGGGAAATAGTTCACCGTAAATACCATATCATAATGCGTCCCCCGGATCTTCTCCTCGATCACCCGCTCAAATTCAGGACTTACGTCATAGCTTCCGAGTTCCTGTTCGATATTGTCCACCGTATGTCCAAGCAGCAAAAAAGTCTGCTCAATGTCTCTGTAATTATATGCTTTCCATCGGTACATCAATATGTGCATAGCTGTCCATTCCTCTATCCTATATATTGCCTTCTTTGCAGTACTGCGCGCAGAGACTTACCGCCTTTGTTCGCCTTACCGCGCGCAGAAGCTTACATTTACCGCTCCCATCTTCGCCCATGTGCATTCGTCAGGTCAGAAAGCACTCCTTCAGATACTCCGCACGGCTTTTCCACGTATGACCGTCTCTCGCCGCAGCATATCCACAATCTGCAATCTCCTGTGCCCGCTCCAGATGTCCAAACAGATCAAACACCCTCTCCGGCAGTGTTCCAAGCTCCTGCCGCCGGAACATCACAAGTTCCCTGCCATCGGTAAATTCGCGGCGCAGATAGGTAGAATCGTCGGTTACCACCACCGCTTTCGCCAGCATTCCATTAAAAATCCGATCGTGCGCTCCTGCCTTAAACCAGGTCATCGTGTTCAACACAATTTTGGCATCGTTCATAGACGGAAGGATCTCCGGCGCAAGAACTTTTCCACGGTAATCAAGATACGGGCTGCCGCTCCACTCGCACTGATCCCATCCCGTACCGTACGCCGTGACCCGGATTCCGTTTTCCACCAGAATACGCACCGCCTGCTCCCTGAAAAACGAAGTGGCGTAGGAGTCGATAAAACGCATCTGCACAATGATCTCCTGCACGCGCTTGTCCGGGATATCGCTTCGCCGGTCTTTAAGATACTCTTCAATGACTTCCTCCGTCGTCCGGTCCGGATGGTGCACCAATTCCGCCAGCACATCCCCCGCCATCAGCTGTCCGTCCACTTCCGGGATGGAAGACAGATCCGGTATCATTTTTGCCACCGTATAAATCGGAAGCGCTCCGGCATACAGAACGTCAATCCCTCTCTCCGCAAGCGGCTTGTGCCGGCTTCCCAGCTCCACTCCCGCATGCGGAAGAAAATCCACCTGATGGATATTTTTAAAATATCTGCGGATATATTTTACGTGATTCCGGTCTGTGCAGAGCACAACCGACGTCTCCGGCGCCAGGCGCAGCGGCTTCTCATAGTGAAACGGATGATCCATCAGAATGTTGAGATACGGGATGCCGTAATATTCCCAGACATTTCTGGTCCCACCCTTTTGTATACACGCATCGTTCTCCCGTACGCTCTGTGCCGGCGCAGGCACCTCCATATCCAGATTGTATCCCAGATTATTAAATGTCACACACGAAAATTCACGTTCCGGTGCTGTACTCTCCGCAAGCAGGGACAGCAGGGCATCCTTGCTCTGCGGCAGCCGCGCGTCATATACAAAGGACGCATAGTCCATCGTCTCAAAGGCTTCCCGCAATTTTCCGGTAAATAAATCAAGTGTGTCGTATACACCGATGAAATAGATAATGGTATGCTTCAAGATACTCTCCTTCTATGAGCCGATCAGAACCTTTTTCCCGTCAAATGCAAATCCATATTTTCTGATCCGCTCCCTCGCAATTCCGTCTGCCACAAGCTCTGTCTCATATTGTTTCTCTTCTATCTGCTGCAACGCCCTTGCAACGCACGCTTTCATATTCTCGTCTCTCTCCCGGTCAAAAACCTTAAATTCCATAATGTAAGAATTGCCGTTTTCTTCCCGCGCGCGGAGAATAATGTCATATCTTCCCAGACCACTCTCCCTGTTTGACCGTATTGAAAACTGATCTGATAAATCTGCCAGCAATCCAAGCACAAAGCCATAGTAAAAGCGCTCTGTCTCATCAATATTACCACGCCCTGTGCCTGTGTCAAAGTAACTGAAGGTGGATAGCGTGACCATATTCATATAGTAGTTCATCTCTTCTATATTATCATGCAGCAACGCTCTTCTGAAATCTCCATAGCCAGTATCCATATCGTTAAACCATTCCCGTATAATGCGTCGAAACATAATCTCCACTTCTTTGTTCGTCAGCATCAGCACATATTCCTGATCGTTCTTTTGGTTTACGCGTAGATACCCCGTCGCATATAGAAGGCTGAAAATAGCCGATTCCCGATACTCCAATTGTGCAAAGTCCAGTTGCTCGTCCATCTCCACATGTAACATCTCTCCTTCAAGAAGCTGTTCCATCGCCATCTTCATATTCTTTGAAGACTTTCGGATTAACGAGCTCACCAGTTTATTATTACTTGTATTCGCCCAATAAGTATCAAAGATCCCCTCTGCATCGATAAACTTTGTGATCGACCACGGATTATACATATCCCTGCGCTGTCCAAATGTAAATCCGTCATACCATTCTTTTACTTTTTCCCTGTAATCGAGCAGACCTACTCTGGCAAGTCCCACCTTTACCTCTTCTTCCGTAAAGCCAAATGCCGTCTCATATTTCGTACTCGTTTGTGTGACCACATCTATATTATTGAGGTCGGAGAAGATAGATTCCTTGCATATTCTGGTAATGCCCGTCAGCAATGCTCTCCCCAGCGATGGATTCGTTTTAAAGGAATTATTAAAAAAAGCCCCCACAAAAGAAACCATCTCATCCCAAAAGCTATTAAAGTAAGCTTCCTGAAGCGGAGTATCATATTCATCCAGTAAAATAATGGGCTTATGCCCATAATACACATAGAGCAAATCCGTCAGAAGCCGTACGGACTGCGCAGCCGTGGACGCATCCATGTCCCATGATATTCTGCCAAAATCCTGTCGTTCCCTTTCCGTGAACCGCGACATGTCAAGTATCCGCTCAAAGCGGCGATATACCTCTATAATACCATAATTTATCTGCCGAAGCACCGCCTCAAACGTTGTCCCCTTAACACCTGCAAATGACAGAAATATAACGGGGAAACGCCCTTGCAGCTTGTGATAGCTTTTCTCTTCCCAAACCTTCAACCCCTCAAATAAATCCGCACGATTTTCATAGAACACGGAAAAAAAGCAGTTCAGCATGCTCAGATTCAACGTCTTGCCAAAACGTCTGGGGCGTGTAATCAGCGTAGTCGTCTCGCCAGATTCCCACCACTGCCGAATAAAATCCGTCTTGTCTACATAAAACATCTGATCACGTCTTAACGCCTCAAAATCCTGAATGCCAACCGCAACGCTCTTCTTGCCTGTAATCCGAACGGTGTACGCTCTCATGCGCCGCAAACACTCCTCTTCTCCAGGACGTTCTACATCCACTGGAATCCACCAGCGGCTGCCTTCTTTGTATGCACCTTCAATCTGCCCGTTTGCGCACCAGTAATTTACCATACGCTTCGTGACAGACCATTCTGTAGCTTTCTGTCTGGATGTCATATATTGCATTGCATGCCCTCCCCTAACTGCCCCAATTATAAGCCCGTGGGTGGGAAATTGCAACGTCATTTCCCAGTTACTTCCCAGTTATTTCCTTATATGTTCTTATCCTTATATCACATGCAAGGATTTAATGTAGGCTTCCACCCCGGATCTGTTATGTAAATTATAAACCCGATCTATCTGTCCAAAATATTCACGAATAAAATGGCAGGGTTCCCGTTGTCCCTGCCATCTTCTTTTAAGCATTTTCGATATCGCTATCATCCTTTCCGCAGCACCAGAGTCAATAACTCTTTCACAACCTCCGATGTACCTGCTCCCAGAATAGCCTGAAGTGCTGCTTTTCCTACGCTCTGCATATAAGCCTTTAAACCGGATAAAATCCCCACTGCCAGTAATGCCAGTCCCATTACACTTAACGCCTCGATCCCTGTCAAACATAGTAGAAATCCAACTGTAGCCTCAAATACAACTCTATTTGCATCCCCTCATATATCCAGGCACGAGCACGACACTACCCTTACCTAACCAGATCGTAGCTTTCCGCTATCATCCGCTTTACATCTCCATCCGGCACACTGCCGTCAAGGATGACCGTATTCCAGTGCTTTTTGTTCTGATGATAACCCGGAATGACTGCTTCGTACGCTTTCCGCCAGAAATCAATCCACTCCGGATCTGCCTTGACATTAATCCGCATCTGTCCCTGATATTCATAAGTCCAGAGAAATGCCCGCTTATTTTTCCGGGAACGCACCAGCACCCAGTTTGGATCGTGAAACGGTGTATCCACATAGACATCCGGAAATGACATTCCGTATTCCAATGCTTCTTCTCTCGTTGTCATAGCTTTTTCTTCTACCTCCGCCCCAGCTCGCGTATCCGCTCCTCTGCCGGCGCATAGCCGCCGCACTTCCGGTAATAGGCAAGCGCCTCTTCCTTTTTCCCGAGGCACTCGTAGATGACGCCGATGTTATAGTCTGCCCGATAGGAATTCACTCCCTGTGCCCGGCACTCTGCATGCCCGGCCGCTTTCTCAAATTCGCGCACCGCCTCTGTGAACCGTGCGTTTTTCATGTAAATCAATCCCATCAGGAACTGAAAATCCGCACTTTTTCCAAATTCGTCATAGATATTCTCAAAAAACAGTGCCGTCTGCTCCTGCCCGCTGTTGATTAACGCATATCCGTACGTCTCCACCATGTCAATCACGTATTCCAGTGCAGGATTTAGGTCAAACGAAAGCCCCTGCGCGAACCAGCCGCACGCCGCGCCGTATTCTCCCATCATGTAATAGCTCTTGCCAAGCTGATACAGAAGATACGGAATCTGCCCGCTCCAACGAGCATTCGCATCTGTTCCGGCTGTCTCTGCCTTTGCGACGCCGTCTTTTGCCCCGGCATTTCCATCCCAGCCCAGCTGCTTTAATTCCTGCTCCAGCAGGCGGATGTTGCGCTCCGCCTTTTCCTTTTTCTGCTGCTCTGGCAGATCGTATCCGGTGTGCAAGATCACAACCGGCGTCTCATACGTCCGATAACCGCTCTCTGCGCCACGCAGTGGCGTCACCTGCTCATGGATCCTGCCCTCGTAGTGAAAATATTCTTTTGCGAATATGCGGTTGATCCACTCCCGGTTCTCCTGCTCCTCCCCGTTTCTGTGAAACACATTCCGCCTGCGGATCCGGCCGACCGCCCCCGGATGCGCGACAATCTGTTTTTCCAGCGCGGACAGATCCAGCTGCTCTACAAACTCGTCGCTGTCCAAAACCAGTACATAGGAATGTGAAGCCTTTTCTATCGCAAAATTCTTTGCCGCCGAAAAATCGTCGCACCACGGGAAATCATACAGCCTGTCCGTGTAACGCGCCGCAATCTGTTTCGTGCGGTCCGTCGATCCGGTATCCACCACAATCGTCTCCAGACCGTACGGAGCAAGCGCCTTTAAGCATCGGTCGATATTCTGTTCTTCGTTTTTTGTAATGATACAGATGGATAGGTTCATGTGGGATTCCTTTCATTTTCCGGATCGTATTCCACCATACACAATCATACACGTTACTTTTTATTTTCATGTAGCATGTCCACAATCTGCTGAAGCATCATATTGTGAATGGATTCTACCATCCCATATTGTCTGACCGGTACATGCACATTAAAATTTCCCATCGCCCTCGCTTTATTATCCGCATCAAACCCAGTAAAGGTAATCACATATGCCCCATGTTCTTTTGCCGTTTTAATTGCTCTTATTATGTTTTCGGAATTCCCGGAGCTGCTGATGCACACCAACAGATCCCCCTCCTCGATCAGCGATTCCAGTTGCTTGGAAAATACATGTTCATAGCCATAGTCATTTCCAAGGCAGGTAAGAACCGCATTATCGTACAAGCTATATGTTCTCATGTCTCCGTTTTTCATAAAGTCCGCCGTCATATGGCTTGCAATCGCAGCGCTTCCTCCATTGCCGATAAAAAAGACCCGACCTTTGCCCGCTCTGACCTTCTCAAACTGTCTCGTAAGCAGCTCCATGCTTTCGGTGTAGCTTGTATTATCCAGACCGTTCTCTCCGGAAAATCTTATATTGTCAAGCAATTCTACGATTTGTTTTAAATAACTGTCACGTATCATCTGTAACCTCCGTATAACCTTTCAAGCGCCACATTTCTCCGCAAATTGTCCATCGGTCTATTATTCACGATTACTTCGTATCAGGAAATACTTGAGTCAATTCGGGTTTTATAGTTTTATAGTTGTATCTTGCCCGCCAGCAGCAATCTATCAATCTTTCCATTTGCGTTTAGAGGCATCTCTTGCAGTAAAATAATTTTCCCAGGTAACATATATCTTGGTATATGTTCCTTTAAGTATGTATATATCTGCTTCTCTGTTTGTTCCAAATCTCCAACGCAAAACAATACAATCTTATCAGCCTCTTTTTGATATATTGCACAGCACTGCTTGATTCCATCTAATCCATAAGTAGCGGTTTCGATTTCTCCCAGTTCAATTCTATAGCCCAAATGTTTTATCTGAAAATCAGTTCTTCCAACATATTCAAGTTCCCCAAATTCATTATACTTTACAATATCACCTGTTCTATAAATTTTATCTTCATATAATGAATTAAGTGGATTTTGTGTAAATACCTGAAGGGTTTTTTCCTTGTTATCATAATATCCGTTTGCCAAGCAAGTGCCCCGTATACACAATTCGCCTTCTTCTCCCTGCTGAACCCTTGTATTATTTTCATTCAGTACAATTATGTCCGTATTTTCGCAAGGCTTTCCGATTGGTAGTGGTTCGTTATCTGCAAACGGCCTATTTACAACAAAATAGGTACATGCATATGCTGCCTCCGTTGGTCCATACAAATTAACAAACTCGGTCTTGGTGTAATACTTTCTCCAAATATTCAGATGCCTATTGGGCATTATTTCCCCGCAAAACATCACTAACCGCAAGTCATCAATCTTCTTTTTTTCAAAATAATTTCGATTTGTTAATGTCATCAGCGCTGACGGCACCCAGATTAATGTATTAATTTTATACTGATTGATATAATCAACCAACTTATTCGGAACCAGAAACAGCATTTCCGGAATAATATATAATGTAACTCCCATACATAGCGGTGTATATATATCCGGCATCGACGCATCAAAATAGAAAGGTGCCTGGTTTCCCAAAACTGTATTCTTATCAAAAGGCAAATACGCGCATTGCCATTCTATGTAATCAACGATCGCCCTATGGCTCACGACAACACCTTTCGGTGTTCCGGTTGACCCTGACGTAAATAAAACATATGCAGGATCTGTATCCACCACTCTTCCTCTGTAATTTTCAAGCACCTGCTGTTCCTCAATAGCCGGATCATCCTGTAAATAAATGACTTCTCCCTCATATCCAGCCTCGCGCAAGCGGCTTTCATACTCGTTTTCTACAATAGCCACTTCTGCCTGTAGCAAGCGAACAATTTTCTCCAACCGCGGAACCGGCATTTTTACATCAAGCGGAACATAATAATTTCCGCTGTAGAGCACTCCCATAAATGCTATATACTCTGCTATTCCTTTATTGCCGAATATAATGATGGGTCTGTTATTTATGTTATTATTTTTCCGCCTAATACTTACTGCTACTCTTTGTGAGCGATCATACAGCTCCTCAAAACTCAAACTTTTTTCTCCGTCTGAGATTGCCACTTTTTTTCCACTATCAATCTTTCTTTGATCCAAGTACTGTGTTACATTAGTTATCATATTGCGTACCCTCAATTTGCTTTTTTACGAACTTTGTAATGCTTAAAATATCTTGAAAATCTTCTAACTGTAAACTTTCCAGTGGAATTTGTATTTGATACTTATCCTCTAATTCAGATATCAGCAATAATATCTCCATGGAATCTAAAATTTCTTCCTCCAACAGCTTCGTATCTGTTTCTATTTCCATATATGGATTTATTTCCTGTAATATATGCAATATTTCCTGTTCCATCGTTACATTACCTCCTCAATTTTTCGGCACAATATTTCCGCAACTTTCTTTCTCCCTGCATCATTAGCTGTTTCATCAGGCGTGTCTGGCTGAGCGAATTCATTCTGTTTTAAACTATAGCTCATTTCCAAAAGCTCCAGATCATTTTCTCTTACTATACTATCAATTTTATTTACATTCTTAGCATAACGTTTATTAAAATCCGCTCCGAAAATTCTTTCCCCAAGTTCGTAATTCACCGGCGGTACAAATGGAA
The DNA here is from genome assembly GCF_000225345.1 of Roseburia hominis A2-183. Classification (NCBI taxonomy): domain Bacteria; kingdom Bacillati; phylum Bacillota; class Clostridia; order Lachnospirales; family Lachnospiraceae; genus Roseburia; species Roseburia hominis. The sequence goes on along the minus strand of NC_015977.1, from coordinate 204,230 downwards.
TTACTTTTATATTATTTTCCCTTGCCAGTTGAATTATTTTTTTCAAATACTGTATCCCCTCTGTTTCCACATCCAATTCATAAAGGTAATTAACCCTAAAGTATACTTTGGATTTCGCATCGGAAGGAACATCTCTTTTTCCAAATTTATTAGTAGTAAAAAATTCTGCCTGAAGATTCTTTTTGCGTTCATGCACAATTTCGAGATATTCTTCATACTCTTTGCTGTCTACATGAGCCTTTTCGTATACCATTCTTAACAATTCTTCATGCTGTGATCTTGGCAATAAATGCTGTTTACCTGTTAGCGTATCCAGATTTATCATAATCACTAATATCTTAGGAATCATCCCCATGGCAATCTGCGTATGCAGCAAATTATAATGCGATCGTAATCCCATTCCATGCATAGCCAAAACTTTTGCCCGGCGCTCTCCCAGTTCGTCTTTTAACATTTCTGCCAGGTTCCGCATATCCGTATCTTCCAAAGAGATTTTCGAAAATTCACAATCTCCCATAATCAACACATCTCTTGTATAAGGACGAATAAATTCTTCTACATATTTTTCATATAAATTTGATCTAACTGTAAAAAAATCTTCTTCCTTTTTATAACCATCTTCTTCAAGAAATTCTTCTATTTCTTTACTATTTTCTGCGGATATTAATATTTTTACCTTTCCTGTCTGGATTTTCTCTCTCATTGTATCCGGAGAAACAATCGGAAATTCATTGATGTATCCTCCCCATTTCTCCTTGTTACTATCTACAAAAAAAATTTTTGTATAGTTTGTTCGTTTAAAAAACAACGAAAATTCAGTTCCTCGAATTCCTGCTCCCCAAATAGCAATCTCATTACTTTCCAACATTGTTTTATGTGCTGTCATCCATTCACAAAAAGCTACATATTCTTCCTTGCTGCTCGAAGTTACCGGCCACGCAAAATTAATTTTCTGCTCCATCTTCCATCTCCTCATTTCTGTCAATATAAGCAAGGATTTTATCTCTTCCGCTCTGACAAACCGCATCGTTAATCGTTACCATCGAAACAAAATCTCCCTCCTCCAGCAAATCACCCATATCCCAAAATTGGCATTTATAGTCATCTGCAAGCTTCTTAAGCACCCTTCTGTTTTTTTCATAAATTTCCACAAATTCTTCATGATATAATTTCTTTGCCAGTTGATAGTTGATAGGTGTATTGATAACATATCCTGCAATGTCATATTTTCTAAGCACTTGCAATATTCTTTTGAAATATAACATTTCCTCTGTCTCCAAAGATAATGGTCGAAGAATCTGAATCTTCATATACTCTTTTTGAATCGTCTCATTGTCAACGTTTTTACCGTCAAATGTTCTTTGTGGAGAATACTGCATTTCAATTTTATAATTTCTTGCTCTTTCCTCTGCCTGCTGTATGTACTGTTGAAAATACTCATCCCGGATTTGTCCTGTTTCAGCGATCATCTTCAACAAATCCGGATGTTGTGTTCTCGACAACATATGATGAAATTCCGTTAATGTTTCAAAATTGACGAAAATCCATACCTTTTGGGGCACATATCCAAGCATAATCTGCAACCGTATCATATGATAAAAGCCCTGCATTCCCATGCAATTCATTGCCAAAACTTTCATATTTTCTTTTTTATATGTTCTCCACAGGCAGTCCTTTATACTTTCCGGATTTTCTTCATCAATGATTGTTTCATTTAAAAAAGTTTCACCTATAACCAATCGGTCATAACCATATTGCCGAAAAAATTCTTCTGTATAGCTTTTTTCAATATTGGATTTTATAACTGCAAATGAATCCTCTTTTAATCCCCAACTATATAATTGCTTACAAATTTCTTCGGGATATTCTACCGGTATAAGAATAAAAGTATTTTGTAATTGATTCCTTACCTCGTTCGGATTTAAGATGGAATGCCCATTAATATGATTTCCCCATTTTCGTTCATCATTGTCGATATACAGGAAATCTATTAACCCCTTTTTTTCAAGTATCATACCCAGCAAAGTGCCGCGAACACTCGCGCCCCATACTAGCAGCTTTTTATTTTCTAAAAACGATTTATTTTCTATTACAAATTGATCAAATGCCTTCAATATCTCTTTTTGTGCAGTTTTTAATGGCCACTCCATTCGCTTTGACATCCTTTTTTCATCCGTTCCACAATTTTTTCTGCGATTAGCTTTCTTCCATGTTCCAGAATTCCCTCATTCGTGGATCTAAGACAGATAAAGTCCCCCTGAGGCAGCAAATAACTTAAATCTAATATACTTCCTTTGCCATTTATGATATGCCTCTGTAACACCGTTATAATTTCCCCGTAACGAGTCCGAAATTCATCACCAAAATACTCTTCTCCCCGCTCATAATTTATCGGCATAATCACAAATGTTATCTTTATACCTACATTTCTACAGAAATCTAAGATATGATGCAGATATTCCATACTCTCTGTATTTTCCGATATATGATACAAAAAATTGAGCTTCATATGGACTCGTCTCTGATTCTCAACTTCCTTTTCCGATAAATGTTTATAACGATTCGGAGATGACAAATCTAAGATACTTGTCCCTTTTTCTCTTTCTTCAATAACTTGAAGAAAGTCCTGCATCTCTTTATCATCCGTTTTTTTACTTTTTTTATACAACTCTTTCATTACTCTGCCATGCTGGTTTTTGGGATACAAAAAATATCGATTTCCCATTATGTCAACATTCAGCAGCACATAAACCTCTTGTAAATATTTCATTCTGTTTTTGCATAGTCTCAGAATGTTATAATAGCTTCTCATATATAAGCCATTTAATGCAAGTACTTTTGTATCCCCGGTTTTTCTCAATATTTCGCCTATCGATACCTTATATTTCTCTTGCACAGAGACTGTAGACACTGTGCAATCTCCTAAAATCAAGACATGCGCATCATCATTTTTTTCAAATGAATCCAGCAATTTCCTTTCTGAGCAGTTTGTCAGATTAACCCAGTCTATCCCCATCTCAAATCCCATTTCTTCAAGCTGGGTCGCACATTCTTCATAGTTTTCCATTGCAAGATAAACAAAATAGTTATCTCCATTTTGTAACAGCATAGGGTTATTTATCGTTGTACCGACTAGTCGGACACCCCATTTTTGCGAATCGTTGTCACAAAAAATAAAATTATTTATTCCCAACTGTTGCAACGTATACGCAAATTGCATTCCCATAATTCCCGCGCCAAATATTACAATTTGCTTATCCTGTCTCAGTATGCTTGTTGCATCTACAATCTCGCAGAAATTATTAAAGCTTTCTTCTGCTATACATTCTATTACAATGTCTTCTTTTCCCATGACATAACCTGCTCTTTCTATGATACTGTTGCTTATAGGTTATCTCTAATTTAACATTTCCTGCTTTGACAAAACATAAAGAATCGAGTTTCTATCAAAACCGCACTTTTTATACAGATCGGCTCCAAACCATTTTCCCCCTAATTCATTCACTTGAAATCCAACCGCTTCTAATCTTTTCATAAAATCATCTCGTGCGTATAACCTGCAATGATCTCCCTGCCCGAATCTGTGCCAGTTTTCTTCTTCTGAACATCCCCATTGTTCATCTGTATTTTCTAAGCCAACAATAAGCGGCACAAGAACGATGCATAATCCTTCTGCCTTTAAAATACGATATAATTCTTTCATTGCAGATATGTCATCTTTAACATGCTCAAGTACATGGGCACAGATAACCAGATCATAATAGTTACTATCTACCATGTCCATCTTTTGTATATCTGCTTTAAAAGTCACATTATCCATATATAAATCTGTTGACTCATAGATCACATCCTCTCTTGCCCGCAAGTATCTTTCTATGACAGAATCCGGCGCAATCTGCAATACCTTTATTTTTTGATTGTTTTCGCTTTTAATATACGACAAAAATTCAATAATCAGTCTTGCCCTATCTGTCGAACCGCATACAGGACAGAAATAGCGCTCTCGGTTTTCCAGTTGAAACTCGCGATTCCAATAAGGGAAGCCATATTTCATTCTATTTTCCCTGTAATAATCAGATATTGGATCAAATATTACTCTATTTTTACATACCGAGCAAACATAAATCTGTCCTCTTAATTTATTTTCTATTTTATCTGCCAATTTTTGATATTGATGATTGTACTCACATAACTCCTGTTCATCACATATATCTAATCCAATTTGCTTTGAAAAAGTTTTTATTCCCTCTATAATTTCTTCTGCCTGCTGTTCCTCTATATCCTTCTTTAAATTTTCACATAATTGTATTATTAGTTGTACTCCCTCATATTTTCGGTTATGAGAATACAGCAACTTTTGCTCACTAAAACAAATTTGATATATTTGTTTCCACTCCGCCTCACATTCGTAGAAATTTCTATGGTCTAATACATACTCTTGTAATATTTCCAAGCACCCATAGCGTTCCGCTTCTGCTCTCATTATTTCAAACTGGGGAATTACCTTATTCAAGCGCTTATAATCCTCCCAAAACTCTTCCAATATATAAATTTCCGCTAAAATCTTATTCTTTCCATTTTGATTTACGCTGTCCTTTGTTAGAATCTGTCTTACAAGCGGCATTTCAACAAAACCAACTTCATTGTCCTTTGCATATCTTAAGGCAAATTCATAATCTTCCAATGCTCGCAAATTTTCATTAAAGCCGTTCATTTTGTTTATTATGTCGCTTCTTACAAGCATTGTCTGTGTACTAATCAATGCATACGTTAGCATAAAATCAAAAATCTTACCGGAAGTGTATTTTTCTGGCAATTTTTTTTCTGGAATTAGCGAAAGCAGCCTTCCCTTTGCATCAAACTGAACCATAGCACAATATACAAGTCCAACGTTGTCAGTTCCAGCCATTTTATCAATCTGCATTTGTAATTTTTCTTTTTCCCATATATCGTCGCTGTCTTGAAATGCAATATAGGTTCCATTGGCTTCTTTTATACCAACATTTCTTGCGCCTGCAGCTCCATGATTTTTTTCCAGATATATGTACCGGATCCGATCGTCTTTTATTTTTTTTATCTCTGCCTCCGTATTATCTGTTGACGCATCATCTATAATAATTACTTCTATATTTGAATAGGTCTGATCTAAAACACTTTTTACAGCATATGTTACTTTATCTCTTCTATTGTAAGTTGGTATGATAACACTTATCAACTCTTCTCTCATGCTACGTTCTCTCTCCCACATTTCTAATGCATTCTCTGTTGAAGCTCCCGAATGTAATCCACATTATTTCCTGTTGTAATTTCTTCCATATATCTTTTTGCGTTATCAAATTCTCCCATAATAATATAGGACATCAATATTTGATTTTCCCTCATCCATTCATAAGTTTCATTTGAAATGCTGTCAAATATGTCAGGTTCCAGCAGCATTAAAACATTTTTCAAATATTTGCTATTGCCTGCATTCATATAACACCATGCAATATCCCCCATTAAAATTGTGCGTACCTTAGAATTATATGCCTCTTTCCGAAGAAGTTGTAAATCTTTATTAGCGCAAACCTCGCTTATCGTTTTTATTTTTTGGTCTGTATCCCAATCTGCTCTAATAATGTTTTTAAATAACTGTTCTATATTCTGCCAGAATAGCAGATCAACCATTATTACATTTTGTTCCGTATACGCATTTACCTTATGTAAAAAATGATGCTCTGTTTCTCTTAAAGCCAGACAGCTAAATACTCTATTGGTTCCTATTGTCCGGGTAGCATAACTGTTATTATGAATTCTATAATGATACATTCTCTCATTCACAAAAGCCAGTTTCTTACACTCGCCTAAATAACACAAAGCAAATGCCACATCTCCTCCGAAATTATCTCCTTTTTTCAGTTTTTCCCCTATTTCTTTCATATCAGGCAAAATACTGCAAAAAATTTCCCTGCGAAACATCTTACCCCAATAAGTTCCCATATAAGAACGCATTTCTATGAATTGTTTTTCTATATCACTTTTAGAATAAACCCCATCCAGTTCTCCATATTCATGCGGAGTTTCCCTTCCTGTTTCCTCCTCATAATTTACTGCGCCACAAATAGATATATCCACATCAGGATCTTCAAGTGGCGCGATCAATTTTTCAAGATACTCTGGTTCAATCCAATCATCACTATCAATTTTTACAATATACCGTCCGTCTGCTTTTTCCGCAATATAATAATTTGTAAACCCATCCTGATTTACATCAAAATAGTCTGGTTTAATTCGTTCATCAAGTGCTGCATATTTACGTATTATTTCTCTCGTTTTATCTGTCGAACCATTCTCAACTAAAATCCATTCAAAATCTTGAAATGTCTGTGATAAAACACTCTTAATACATTGTTCTATGTAATTCTCAACATTATACGCCTGTGTATAAACCGTAACACATTTTGACATTCTACATTCTCCCAACCCTAATTTTATAGCCGACTCCTCTTACCCTTGAGTCCTATTGATTCTTTCTAATATTTCTTCTGCATATGCATCTATACTATCTTCCGGAGTCATTACCGTATTCTGTGGAATATAACAATTTTTACACGCCTCCATTTTAAATCTTCCTGATTCAAGCATATCCTTCATAAACGCCTTTTTCTGCGCCCCATTCCATGCCTCATATATCGTCGTTTCCTTCACATTTCCAAGTTTAAATGGCGGTCTGATATGACTGCACGGGTATATCGTTCCATCCGGCAGCACATTAATTGTATAAAAGACCAACGGACAGCATTGCTGGACTTTAAACGTATCTCCGTATTTATTTTTTTCTACTTCTCCAGTCTTCATATCCGAATCCGTCCATAAAGGCACCACCGATTCCACAAAAACACGATCCGCAATAGGCGAAAACATCTCATAAAACCTGTCTCTCTCATCTCCCACAGCTTCATCTACAATTTTAATATGTATCTGTGTATCTCTTTTCTTCTGGTAAAAGTATTTCAAATGATAATAAAACCGTTCAAAATCGATTTTAACTCCACACTCTTTATAATATGCATCCCCGTCCAGACCCTGCAGGGAAATGACTACCCTGTCAATTCCTGCTTCACACAATTCCTCTATATACTGTTTATCCAAAAGTAATCCATTGGTATGTATCTCCGTTCTCCCGGTAAGACCGGCATTTTTAATATAACTGACCATTTGTGGCAGTTTCCTGTTACACAAAGGCTCTCCATTATGTGACAAGGCAATTCTTTTAATCTGGCTTGGAAATTCTTTTAACTGCTCAACAACTATTTGGAACGTTTCCCAATCCATCAGACGATTTTTCCGATAATCTTCCGCCCCAATGCTTGTATCATAACGAAAGCAATATTTGCAACGAAGATTACAGGAATCACTTATATCGATCAATACCGTATAGGGCGTATCAAGCGGTAATACTTTTCCCAGTACATTTCTATCCTGACTATATGATTTTATAATATTACTATAACTCATTTCCAGTCTATCCTTCCTGCAGAACGTATTTGTTCATCCATTCCTTCTCAAAATTCTGAATATATGGTAACGCCAGGAATTCCTCCTGCTTTAGCCGCAGTTCTCTGACCAATTCTATGAATATGCCCTGGCAGTCCTTTAGATCATAGGTTTTTATTTTGTCGCACATACTGATCATATAAGACCACTCGCTGTATTGCACCAGCCCCGTCAATTCCGGCAGTTTAGCACTGATATACTCTGTCCTCTCACAAAACGCCGCCAGATATTCCCGCATTTGTTCTGCCTTCCACAAACCTGCATTTTGTGTAAAAGAACTGTTATTGCTCTCATGCCGGGTGAAACAGTATTTGGGCAGTCCATACGCTGCCACCTTATTCGCATTTGCCATATATTTGTAACAGATCCAGATATCCTCGTATTTGCAGTCTTCCTTGAACGGTATCTGTTCAAACAATTCTCTCCGGATCAGTTTGGTTGGCAGCCCTGCATTATTGCGCTTGCGCTTTAAAAGTTCTGTCACAGCATCCGCCGCGCTCCAGATACAGTATTCATCCCACATGCTATGTGGCAGAATCTTTCCATTTACATCCTTTTTTGCACCGCATATTGCTATATCTGCATGATTTTCCTGTACAAGCCGGTCTAAAAATTCCAGCATGTCCGGTGCAGCAACATCATCATCATCCACAAATGCAATGTATTCTCCTGTTGCATTCGCAATTCCGATATTTCTCCCATGCCCAATGCTGCTTTTTTCAATGTGAAGCACCTTAATCCTTGAATCTCTTAACGCATATTCATCTGCAATCGTTCCGCTTTGATCGCTTGACCCGTTGTCGACAATCACAAATTCAAACTGTCTGTATGTCTGCGCCAAAATTGCCTCGATGGATCGCGCTATATACTTTTCCCTGTTATACGTCAACATGATGACTGATATCATATTTTCCACCTAAAATCCTATCAACATTACACTCAAACCGTCTCCGACCGGGATTCTACGCAGTTGGGGATGCTCGCTTACATACTCATCGATTGCCTGCGCAACACCGCTATAACTTTTCGTATAATAATCATGGGAAATTAGAAGTCCGCCTTTTTCCATGCGTTTCCCAAACCACTCCAATCCCGCTTTCGTCGGTTTATACATATCAACATCCAGCCTTACAAACGCAAATGTTTCCTCTATTCCTTCCGCAGTTTCCGGAAAATAGCCTTTCTTTATAATACACTGATTTGGATATTTCATTTTTTCTAATACACGCTCTACGGATGTATCCTGATAATCCCCTGCTTTCGCCTCTGAAAATCCCGCTTTCTTTTCCGTCTCCACGTCCCGTTCATCAAATCCGCTGAATGTATCAAACAAATAAAGCTTTCTATCCGCAAATGCCTGATTGATGATTTTGGCTGTATCTCCTTGAAATACCCCCACCTCTGCACAGGCTCCTGATGTATCCCTTAATTCTCTCGCATATTGAAAAAAGGAAAGTTCTCTATTATTATTCACATCGGATGAATACTTCTTTATCTTTTCCTGAGCAACACCGTAGTTTTCCAGCTGCCGACATATGGAATCATACCCAGGCACAGAAGCTATTACGATATAATCGTAAGCCATATTCACAATCTGCTCTGCCGAAACAACAGGTACACCGCCGATATCCGTTTCCTGTATTGCCTCATTATTATCTGCATAAGCAACCACATCGCAAAACTCCCTATAAAATGCGTAAGCGCGTTTTCCCGTCGGACCCGCACCAAAAATAATAATTTTCTTCATCGTGTGTCCTATTCTCCCCGATTTTTTTCTGTAAAAATAATGCGCGATCCCTCAGTCTCAAAACCAAACTGGGTCTCCTTGTATTCACTCATTGCTGATCTTACTCTTTCCTGTTCTTGCGGCGGAACAAAAAGCAACATAAAACCGCCTCCACCTGCTCCGAGAATTTTTCCTCCCACAGCGCCTGCGTTCTTCGCCTTTGTATACATCTCATTGATAAGTGGATTTGAGATACCACTGGACATCTGCTTTTTCAAATTCCATGCATCATCCAGCATCTTGCCTATTTGAGCGACATCCCCTTCTGCCAATGCCTGTTCCGCCGACAGAACCATCTCTACCATTGCATCAAGCACTTTCTCCTTGTCATAGATATGAGCTTTCTGCTCCGCCAGAATATTGGATGATACTCTGGTGAGTCCTGTAAAGTACAACATAAAATTGTTCTTTAACTGATCCAGCGTGTCCTGTCTGCATACGACCATCTCATTCGTAACGCTTCCGTCTCTGTGAAACTTATATTTACGAAATCCTCCGTAGGCAACCGCATACTGATCCTGCACGCCGATCGGATTGCTCAGACGTTCAATCTCTATCTCACATGCTTCCCGCGCAAGCACTTCCGGCGAAACATGCTCTCCCTTATAAGCATGCAGCGCATTTAACACTCCTACCGCAAGCGCACTGGAAGAAGCCAGTCCGATACCTGCCGAGCTTAACGGAATATCCGCCGAATACACAATATCGATCCCCTTCTCTATCCCGAGCATTTTTAATGCTTCCCGGATAATATTGTGTTTGATCTGATCCACCGAATCAACAAATTCATTGACGGTATAGCACACTCTGATCTTATCATCAAATCTCTTGCACACCATAATGTATACATACATGTCCAACGCAGTGCTTATTACCGTTCCATATCCGTAACGGCTGTTTTTATAGTAATCAGCAAAATCCGTTCCCCCACCAAAAAAAGACATTCTAAGGGGCGTTTTCGATATTATCATCTGTTATTCTCCTTGCATCACTTTAATATATCATCCACGGCGTGCCTCAATGTATAGCTGTTATCCACAAGTATTCCACGGCATCCTGCCGCATGCGCCGCCTGCATATCCCGTTCATCATCTCCGATCATTATACACTCCCGGAGGTTCAGTGAAAAATCTCTCTGCGCCTGAAATAACATACCTGGTTTGGGTTTGCGGCACTCGCATCCCTCTTCCCAGTTATGTGGACAATAATAAATCGCATCTATGGCTGCTCCAATCTTTGCCAGATCCGCCTGCATCTTGTGATGAATCTCAGCCAATGTCTCCTCTGTCAGATTCCCTCTTGCAATTCCAGGCTGATTTGTAATCAAAATCAGACGACACCCCGCCTCTTTCAGCATACGAAGCGCCTCTTTTGCGCCATCTATCCACACAAACGCTTCCGCACTCTCAATATAGTGCGCTCTGGGTGGCTTGACATTCAAGGTTCCATCCCTGTCCAGAAAAATGGTCTTTATCCCCGAGAAAAACTGCTTTGTCAATTCGATTCGTTCCCATGATCCAATGGAATAATATCTGTGTTCTGTAAGAGTCGCAAATAGTTTTCCGCTGTTGACAAGTTTGGGATACATCTCTGCCTCAAAATTGCAGTTTGCATCGGGTATCTGTTCGATTACCTGTTTTGAAATAATCGCATATCCTATATCAACCGCGTTCAGGTTCTCCTGAACCCGTTTTTTATCATAGCATCGTACACAGTCATCCCCGTCCAGCCTTAAATTGTTTTTCGTATAATGCTCCTTATTTACATATGCCGTAATCTGTACGGATGCATTATTTGTATCATAATCCTGCTGAAGCTTTTCAAAATCAATCGGGCAATAATTATCGCAGTACATCAACAGAAAATCTTCCTGTAAAAAGCTTTCTGCCGCTTTTATTCTTGCACCAGTTTCATACTCTACTGGCGTTATACAATACTTGATTCGGACACCATACCGACTCCCATCTCCAAAATACTCCGTCACTTTCTCCGGCAAATATCCCAACAAAATGACAACATCTTCTATTCCAAAACCTTTAATCTGTCTGAGCAGGTAGCCCAGAAACGGTTCCCCGTTAAACGGATACATCGGTTTCGGATCATGTTCCGTAAATGGTGCCAGACGTTTTCCGTAACCTCCTGCAAGTATCACTGCCTGCTGAACATTTTTTCTCTTCCGCATCTTTCCCTTTCCACGCAAAAAAGCATCCTGCTACCGGATGCTTTTTGATCACATTATATATCTTCCATGATTTTCTGACAGCCATCCATGCGCTTCTCATTCATTATATATTATATCGGCTATCCTTACAAAAACTTTATTTTCAATGCCTCTGCCAGCTGCTCATTCTCCCTGCGGCTTCTTACCGCAATCCGGACATACTGTCTTCCGTTCGCAATCTTTCCCGTGAGATCCTTAATCAGAATCTGCTCTTCCAGAAGCTCTGCCGCCAGTTCCTCACTCTTCCTGCCATTGACCAGCTCGCACATAAAATAATTTGCCGAGGACGGATATACCTTCAATCCCTCGATCTGGCACAGCTTCCGGTAAAACCGTTCTCTCTCTTTCCGCAGTTCCACAAGTGCCTCTTCATAATCTTTCTTATACTTATCAAGAATCTGCATAAAAAATTCTGCCATGGAATTGATATTCCAGATGGACACCGCCTTCTTTATCCGGTCGAGCCGCTCCTTGTCCTGCGACGCCAGAATCCCGAGGCGCAGTCCCGGCACCCCATAGGACTTTGAAATGCTTTTTACGATGTAGAGTCCGGGATAACGGTTCAGCATCTCATCCGTAAGCAGCGACGCCTCCTTATCCTCCGCGAAATCGAGAAAACTTTCGTCCAGAATCAGCGCAATGCGGCGCTCCTTTGTCCACTCCAGCAGCTGCTGCACCTCTTTTTTCCCGAAGCAGTGACCGGACGGATTGTCCGGATTGATCAGAACAAGTGTCTGTACCGGATGCTCTGCAAAATAGCCGATCAGATCCTCTGCCGTGTAGGCAAAATCATTCTGTCTTGCATCATAAACGACGCACTGCTCACTGCACCGGTTCGGATACTCCTCGAAGGTCGGACGGATCACGCCCACTTTTCCCGGAAGCTCCTCCAGCAGCGCCTTAATCAGCTCCGCCGCCCCGTTTCCAAGCACGATATGTTCTTCTGAAATACCGAATGTTTTTGCCGCCAGAAGACAGTTGACCCGCATCCCCGACGGATACTGCCGCACAAGGATGTCAAAGTTCGACTTTAATTCTTCCATCATGCGCGCCGGCGGAAAATACGGATTTACGAGATAGCAGAAGTCCTTTAAATGAGGGAATCTCCAGTAGCCGCCATACCGCGAAGTCAATTTTTTATACCGTTCCCCGGCATCTGCCGCAAACAGTACCTCCGCAATATCAAGATCCTGTATGTCGTCAATCTCATACCACCGCTGTCCTTCCAGGCGCTTTGCCCTCATGGTGTTTTTATCCAGCATCAGAATCAGCTTGATTACCGCTTCATAATACTCGTTATTCCCCATGACCCTGGCGTACGCTTCCAGAAACGGCACATACACATTCCGGGAAAAATCTGCACTCAGCTTGTAGATATTGACCGTCTTGTAATAGCGCTCCTTCTGCGAATACTCCAACAGCTTTCCCGGAATAAAATCGACAATCCGGTCGTCCTCATCCACAACCAGACATGTCCCGTCCATCCAGTTTTCAAACTTGTCCACAAGCGCCAGCGTCTCGCGCGAATCCTCAAGCAACAGGTCAATCAGCGCTTCCTCAAAAATCAGATCCGATTCCAGCAAAAGGGTATCCTCTTTCACAAGCCAGTCTTTTGCCATGGAGAGCGAGTATATGTTATTGGTTCTGTCATACACCTCATTGATGATGTATTCTACCGGCGTATCAATTCCCAGTCTGTCGACAAACTGCATCAGATTTTCACACTGATAGCCCACGACCATTACAATCCTCGACAGATTCTTCTTATCCAGAATGTATAGTGCTCTCTCTATCAGGCGCACGCCGCCCACTTCCACCATGCATTTTGTATTGTTCTGAGTAAGCTTTCCCAGACGTTTTCCCATTCCTGCCGCTAAAATAATTGCCTGCATACCGTCACCCTTCACGCATTATTCTTTATACAAATAGCAATCAAACACAAACCGGTTATTCCAGTACAGTTCGTTATCAGGTTGTACGATCTCACATCTGCCCCCGTGCTCCTCTGCAAATTGCAGGAACATCTCTCTGGTGTAAAATGTTTTGTCCAGCCCCGCATATACTTCATCATAATTCTCAACACACTTCCGGCGGTATGCCATGTGTTCGTCTTTTTTCTCCTGATCGTGCACTTCGGTGACAACAACCATCTTCCCCGCCTTCGCCCACATGCGTTCCAGCACCTTCTGCCCGTAATCAGCATCATTAAAATACTGAAACACACTGTCTGCCAGAACGACATCGTACCTCAGCTCTGTCGGCACCCTGAGCGCCTCCTCACATCCCACGTCCGCCTCCGGCACCACGCTTTGGGCTATGCGGATGAGGTTTTTGGAGTAATCCAGACCGCCGAGCACCGCCACATGCTTCAACGCGGAAAATAGATACAGATTCACACCGCTTCCACAGCCAATCTCATACAGACTGCCGATCGTTCCCGCACACCCCGTCTCGATCCGCTGCGCCATGCACTCCCACTGCAGGAAAAACGCCTCATAATATCCCTGCACATCCTGTGTATCAAATCCGTCCGCCCGTTTTAATTCCTTAAACATTTCAAATACGGTTGCGCGATTCTCAATCTTCGCGGTCCGCTTCTTCCATATCTTATCCCAGTTGTTCATTGCTCCATGTTCCCCGGCAAACGCCCGGGACGCCTCTGTCATCCCAGATGCTTATCTGCTTAAAAATGCTCATAAAGAGATAGGAAGGGCATTCGTATCAACAAACTGCCCCTCTTATCTCTTTATCGTGTCTGACTATTTCAAAATCTCAAGCACTGATTTTGCATCATCATTATACTGTGCCAGAATACTCTGGGATGCATGCACCAGAATCCGGTTGGTCGAATATAATACCATCTCCATATTCATGTTGGTGTCTCTGATCCCTGACTCCGCACTCTGCGTATTTTGTGATGTGTTGTCCGTATTGCGCACGGCATGTTCCAGACGCTCCTGCTGGCTGCCGAACTCGTCTCTCCAGAGCGCCGCCTGTTCAATCGCGTCCTGAACCATCGTGATGGATTCCGACGCCTTCGCATGCGAAGATACATTCACTTTGTCTGTGCCAAGGCTCTCCTTGCTCGCATTTACAAAATGGATATCTATCGCCTGTCCGTTCAGTGCCCCGGACTGTATGCGGTAATATCCCGGTGCCGCCTGCGGCGTTCCCTCCGCCAACATATACTGCTGATTGAAGTGCGTCGTATAGGCGATGCGGTCCACTTCCTTGTTCAGCTGATCCAACTCATCCTGAATAGCCCTGCGATCCGAGTCTGTGTTGATGTCATTGGCTGCCTGCGTCGTCAGCTCCACCATACGATCGAGAACATCCTGCGTCTCTTGGAGCGCTGCATCCGCCGTCTGCAGCATACTGATGCCGTCCTGTGAATTCCGGGAGGCTTTGTTCAGCCCTTTCACATGATGCCGCATCGTCTCTGATATCTGCAAGCCTGCCGCATCATCATTTGCTGTGTTCAGCTTGTACCCTGTCGCAAGCTTTTTGGAAGATTTTTCCATCTTCTTCACGTTATAGCGCAGCTGCCTGCTCTCACAGATTGCCGCCATATTATGATTAACCACCATGTTATTCTACCTCTTCCCTGAGATTTTTGATATACTTCTGATATTTATATCGAATCATCCGTGCTGTTTCTTTAGCATAACACTTCCGCTACTTTCAACTTTTTATTTCATAAGTTTCTTAACATTTGATATATAATCCATTGTACTATCAATACTGAATGCTCTTCCCATCATAACCTGTGCCTCATCGGACACTAAGTATCCAAACAATTCCCGGAGCTTTTCAAATGCTTCACAAGCATCCTGCATATGATAACGTGCAATTACCTCCGCAGACGGACATGCCCCTTCCAACTGAGGATATGAATAATACAACAATGTCAATGCATAGTATAAAATAAATTTAGCTGGCACTGCCTCCAAAACCCATTCCTGATCAAACCAAAGTATTTCTCCCTCACAATAAAATGCATTTCTAAAACTCATATCCAGAAAACCGATTTTTAATATTGGTCCAAATACTTCCTCGTTCTCTTCTATTCCCAGATCCAGTGTATATAATATATTATCCTTCCACGAAATTTGCTCAGAAGATCGCAATATTTCTCCATACACCAAATCTATCAATCTGTAAATTTCATCGGTGTTCTCTTCTTTTAACACGTTTAAAATTACGTCTTCCAAAAGCGGTTTTTCAATGTAATCACTGACCACCATCCCATTAT
Organism: Roseburia hominis A2-183; assembly: GCF_000225345.1. Classification (NCBI taxonomy): domain Bacteria; kingdom Bacillati; phylum Bacillota; class Clostridia; order Lachnospirales; family Lachnospiraceae; genus Roseburia; species Roseburia hominis. The sequence continues at coordinate 188,435 of NC_015977.1, read as the reverse complement.
CAGCCCTATATTCTACTATTTTTATACCCGCTTGTTTCAAAATATTTACATTTTTGAGCAGTTGCCTTATATGTGTCTGTGCGCATAACATCGTAAGCGGCTTCTTTTCAACGGTGCTATCCCTCGTAAATCTTGTTGCCATTCGATATTGTTCCTTGCGTTCGCTTGTTAATCTCGCAAATGTTATTTCCCCTAGCTGACTGCTGTCGGAGCACTCCACCAAAAATGAATTTGCAAAAAACTCAAACACATGATTTTCTACAATATCCATATAAAGATTTTTTTCATTTGCAATTAATGTGTTTTCACCGGCCGAGCTGTAACCTCTGAAATTTTCAGAATTTACCGTGTCTTTCTTACTTGGCAAAACATCCTGAGAGTAAATAACGGTAGGCAATTTATAATCCGGAAATGGATAATAAAAGTATGTATTAAGAAAACCACTTTCTCTAAGAAGTATGTCTAACGCTGTTTTTGAAAATGTCCTTACCCCTCTCTCAACATCCCTATACTGATTTATCCCTTCAAACGGTATTCCAACATGATCTTCTGGCATTCCGCACCAATATTTTAAACCGTACTGATTCTCTATTGCGACAAGCAATTTCCCATCTGGTTTCAGCAACTGCTTAATCTTAACCAAAAAGTCCATGTACGGATTTGTTGATTCCGTATAAGTCCCCTGGTATTCCAAAACGCCTATCAGTGTAATATAGTCATATTTTTTATCAAATTCAATATCATTCAAGTTTCCAACAATAATCTCAAGATTTTCTTTTTCACGGCACCGGAGAAGCGTTGCTGTTGCACGTTTTCTTGAGAGTTCCACTGCCGTAACATCCTTACATTCATCGCACAGTACACTTGTAATTGCGCCCATACCACAGCCAATTTCCAATACACTGCTATCTGGTTTGAATTTGTACCAATTTAGAATATTTTTTCGTAGCGGCGACAAATGATAATATATCGGCCAATTAAATTGCTCATAGACAGCATTGCTGTAGTCTTCCGGTCTATTTTCTGCAATTATCTTAATTATAAAATCTTCTACCTCGCCATCCGAATATAAATCTTCGTTCTTATACCACTGCAGATTAAATTTAGGGCGAGGATTCATTTTTGCAATTAACTCTTCATACATTCTTCTTTCTCCCTTCATCACAGCATAACTTCCAAACACTTTTCGCAAGTATTTTTCACATTTTACTTATAAATGCCTTTACCCGCTTCTGTATACTTTCTCTATTTTCCGCTTCATTCTCTACCCGGTACAGCTCCATCTGCCTTGGAATCATCGCCGCATAGGGAGACTCCCTATAGTCTGCCACCTCCGCCTTTACGGTATCCCGCAGCGTCTCATACATGGAATACGGCACTTCAAATCCGCGCTGCACCGCAAACAGCAGCGTCTCATAGAAATACGTATGCAGAAAATACAGCTTGATCTCCTCATAATACTCCCGGAAAAACGGCGTCTGCTTCATAAAATGCCACACGGCAAGCTGCACATCTGCATGCATCTGCAACGTTGTCATCTGACGCATATCCCGGCGCATGGTTCCCACCTCATTCTGGCGGTAGCAGTAAAAAGCTTCCGCCATGATTTCAAAGCGGTTTCCGTAGAACAACAGCGGATACACAAACAGCGGTTCTTCATAAATGACATGCTCGGCATAACGGACGCCCGCCCGCTCCACGAGCGATCTCCGGTACAGCTTGTTCCAACAGCCGTAGGTGATCTTCTCGCTGATAAGGAAACGCTTCCGCTCCTCCTTTGTCTGAATCTGGATGCTCTCGTCCGCGGTCGTCCTTCCCGACGCCACTTTTCCAAGTCTTTCCGTATAGTACACATAATCAAACTGTACGATATCGGCTTCGTTCTCCACCGCACGCCGGTATACCTTCTCAAGGAAATCCTTCTCCACAAAATCATCCGCATCGACAAACGCAAGATACTCCCCCGTCGCATAACCGAGCGCCACGTTTCGGGCGCCTCCCTGACGCAGATTTTCTTCCAGATGGATAATCATGATGCTCTCGGGATACGCGCGCTCAAATTCCTCCAGCAGCGCCCATGTCTCGCCCGCATCGTCCGATGCGTCATCCACAAAAATCAGCTCCAGTCCGTCGATTCCGATCGACTGCTGCACCAGCGACAGAAAGCACTGTGGAAGCCATTTCGCCGCATTGTGGCAGGGTACAATTACACTTACTTTTTTCATTCCGCCTCCCGCCCCCTCTTTGCCCGGAAAACATACTGGTACACCTGAAACAACTGTCTGTCCGCAATATGTGGAATCTGATACAGTGCGTTCATCAATTCTTCCGCTTCGGCATCCAGCTCTTCCGTATCGTAGGTCGCCATCATCTGTGTGACTTCCATTCCGCACCGTTCAAATACCCTCACAATACTGTCCATTGTGAAAAAGCGCAGATGCGTGCGGTCTAAAATTCCTGCGTCCTGGTACTCCAGCTTTCCGCGCAGAAGATCGCTGATTACATGGCGGTTTAAAATATTGGGAACACTGCACAGAATACTGCCGTCCGCCTTCAGATAGGGCAGTAATTTCTGCAGAATCCGCTCTGGATCATGCAGGTGCTCCAACACATCCGCCAGTATGATATAGTCAAACGTATCTTTTTCATACGGGATCTGCATGGTCTCAATGTTTCCCTGCCGGATATCCAGATAATTTGCACCGATTTTCGCAATGTCATCCTGGATCTCAATTCCGCTTACCTTCGCGTCCGGCCACTCATACGCAATATGCGCAAGCGTTGCACCGCATCCGCATCCCACTTCCTGCACGCGTATTCTGCTCTCTTTCGGCTCGGAAATCATCGCAATCAGTTCTTTTCTGCTGTAGGTATAATAGGACATATCGAAGCCCCATTTTTCCCGGAACTTCTCACTTGTAACTGAGAACGTCTGCTTCCAGATATCCGAGTTCCTGCCGTTTCCATGACCGTAATGCACGATAAAACTATTGTGGCAGAGGCGCATCTGCCACCCCGCCAGATTCAGCCGGATGCACAGATCTACATCCTCGTTCTGCCCCGGGGAAAACCGTTCATCCAGAAGTCCGACCTCATCCAGCGCCTTCCGTTTCAGCAGCATCGCAAATCCTACCAGCCAGGTCTTTTTCTCCAGCGCATTTTCCATGGGGATATTCATTGCCGTGCCGTATGTTATGTATTCCTCCACACCGGCAAGCTTCGCCTCAATTCTCTGCCCGTTGATCACGCTGTTTGACATGCTTCCCGTGGCGCCGATCCGTTCCTCCTCATATAACCCCATCCTAAGCCAGAAAATAGAATTGGGCAGAACAATCGTATCATTGTTCAGAAGAAGGATATCATTTTCCGGCTCTGCCGCCTTGATTCCCTGATTGCACCCAGCCGGAAAGCCCTTGTTTTCCTGGTTGCTCACGAGTGTCATATCTTTTTGCTCCCGAAGCCATTCCAGCGTGCCGTCTGTAGATGCATTGTCCACCACGACCAGCTCGTAGCTCGACGGATCGCAGGTGTCCCGGATGCTGCCGATACACTGCATATTCATGTCTTTGAGATTATACGTCAATATCACGATCGAAACCTTATGCACGCACCACCGGTCATCCTGCTGTACACGCTCTTTGTGCTGCTGTATGATCCTGCGATCGTCTTCATCGCTGCAATAATAGAGCGCATTTTCATAGCAGAGCCACGCCTGGTTGCAATTTTTGCGCTCATAATAATTGCCCAGCAGCAGATACAGTTCGTAATTTTTGTAATTGTACTGCAGTCCCTGCGCGATGCAGGTATAGGCGCCTTCCCAGTCGCCCAGCGCAGAGAAAACCGTTGCTGCCAGCACGGCGAGTTCATCATCCCATTCCCCGTTCATATACTGCCCGAGTTCTCTTCCGGCTTCCCTCCACGCATTCTGCTCAATAAGTTGCTTTAATCCTGCATATCCCATCCCGCTCTATTCTCCTGCTGTTTTCTGATGATCTGCCTCTCCCACACCATCCGCAAACTATTTTGTCAGCCGCTTCACCGTTTCAATGACCGTATCCTGCTGCTCATCGGTAAGTCCCGGATAAACCGGAAGGCTGATGATGTGCGAGTAGACTTCCTCCGCCACCGGACAATGTACTTCTCTGTAACCGTGCTCCTGGTAGTACGGATGATAGTACACCGGAATATAGTGGACATTCACTGCGATACCGTTCTCCCGAAGCTGCTCAAACACGGTCTTTCTGTCGTGATTCTTCACCTGTATGATATAGAGATGCCATCCGCTGTTCGTCTCCGGCAACTGATACGGCGTCATAATATTCGCGCAGTCCGCAAACGCCTCATCGTAGCGCTTTGTGATCTCCCTTCTGCGCGCAAGGAAGCGGTCCAGCTTCCGCATCTGGCTGCAGCCAAGCGCACACTGGATATCCGTCATGCGGTAATTATAGCCGAGATCGAGCTGCTGATAGAACCACGGTCCCTCATTTCTCGTCATCAGGTCCGGATCTCTGGTAATTCCGTGGCTGCGGAACAGCACTAATTTCCGGTACAATTCCTCACTGTCCGTCACAATCATACCGCCCTCGCCTGTCGTGATCGGCTTCACCGGATGAAAGCTGAATGTCGTCATATCCGACATGGAGCCGATGCGCCGTCCCTTATATTCCGAGCCGAGCGCATGCGCCGCATCCTCGATCACGATCAGATGATGCTCCTTTGCGATCGCATGAATGGCATCCATATCGCAGGGCTGTCCTGCCAGATGCACCGGAATAATCGCTTTGGTCTTATCCGTGATCTTGCGCCGGATGTCCTCCGGATCGATATTGTACGTCTGCGGATCAATGTCTGCAAAAACCGGCGTTCCGCCGCAGTACAGCACACAGTTGGCGGATGCCGCAAACGTGATCGGCGTGGTGATTACCTCATCCCCCGGTCCGATTCCCGCCGCATGGCATGCCGCATGCAGTGCCGCAGTATCGTTTGAAATAGCGACCGCATATTTCGCGCCGACATACTCTGCCACTGCCCGCTCGAACTCTGCCACCTTCGGTCCTGTCGTCAAGAAATCCGATTTCAGCACCTTTACTACTTCCTCAATATCATCTTCCTCAATCGTCTGTCTTCCGTATGGTATCATCACTGTTCCTCCTTGCTGTACTTTTCCAGTTCCATCTTTGCCCTCTTACTGTAGGAATACGGAATGCCCCTGTTTTCCTTCTGCATCCGCCTGTGAAAGGATCTAAGCCGCTCTGCACTCATTGGATCCGGCATATGCCATGTCTCCAGCTGCCCGAGAACCTTCTCCTTATCCAGCACGCCATGTAAGATCAGAATGAGAATGGCATCTACTGATATGTTACCGCTTTCTACCGCGTGAATCAATTCCTGATAATCCTGTGCCGGTCTGTCAAACTCCATGCGATGCAGCAAAAAGCGTACCGAGAGATAGGTCCGGCATATCGCTTCACAGCTGCCCGCCTGTGCCAGAAACGACGATCTTTTGCTTACCCTGCGATCCGTCTGCTCAATCTCACAGATAATCGCAAGCATCTCCAGCTCGGAGCTCTTCATCTGGCTCTGATGATAGATCCCGATGGCCTGACTGGCCTCGTCCCATTGCCCCTGGTCTATCATCCTGCGGATCGCCGCTGCCAGCTGACTGCTCAGCTGATCCCACTCTCCGCTCGAGAACAGCTCCTCCCCCTCCGGAACGTTGAAAAATTCCGGATACTCTTCCATACAGATTTTCCGGTTCCTGTCATAATTGGTGAGCTTTGCGAATCCGCAGTCGTGCACCACCCAGGGTTCTTCCTGATAAGGCACCACAATCTCATAGCCTGCCCTGCGGAATTCAAACGCCTGCGACACATCATAGAAATCAAAATCCGAAAACAGATCCTCTCTCCACGGCAGATCATACTGCGTCATCATCAGCAGCCCGTCCACCGCATCGACGGTCTGATCCTTGGTCTGGTTCGGCCCGCACAGCAGGACATAGGAAAGATCCGGCTCCCTGCAGTCCACTTTTCCCACATTCCAGGAAGAATAGACGACGCCGTTCTCCGGAATGCCGATTCCTCCAACCATCCCGATCATCCCCGTCTCCGGGTGCTCCTTAAAAATACGCAGCGTCTTCTCCAGGAAACGGCTGTCGCGGATAAAAACATCCTGATGCATATAGACTTTATATTTTGCATCGCTGCTTCGCATCCCCAGATTGTACGCCGCGCACATGGAATCCGCCTCCCAGATGCCGATCACATCTATGTCATATCCCGCCGGAACTTCCAGATGCTCTATGTAATACTTGCACTCTTCAAAATACAGCTCATTATTCACGCATATAATGAATGCGATTGTGTCTTTTCTGTCCTCTACCGGCATGATTTTCTACCTCATACATCTCTTTTATACTGCTGCAAAAATGCCGCAATCCGCTCTGCGCCCTTTCCGTCCACCAGCCTTCTCATCCGCTCAAAGCTCTGCGCCCTCTTCCCGGCGTCTTTCGTATAGCAGACCAGATTTTCACAGATTACATGCGGCGCATCATCCTTTTCTCTCACATCCCCCGCATAAATTAACAGGTTGTGTTCTGCCATCTCCTCCGCAAATTCCAGCTGATTGTCCGCAAACGCAAAACAGACCGTCGGAATCCCGCAGGCGCACAGTTCCAGAAGCGTTGTACCGCCCGCCGAGACCGCCACCTCGCACTGCTGCATGTAGCGCCACATATCGGGAATATTCTTGTGAAGTATGATCTTCGGGTTTGCTGCCGCCAGTTCACGCAGCATGTCCTCATTCCGGTTCATGCTTCCGACAATCACATGCCACAGATAGTCCTGCAATTCCTGCATCTGTGTGCCGTACGCAAGAATTCTGCCCGCCATATTGTAAGGATCGGTTCCGCCCGTCGAGAGAAGAATACTCTTCTCCCGTGGCTTATCAAAGGAAAGATGCGAAAACTCCTCCCGGAGCGGCGCATACAAAAGTCCGGTAAGGTACTGTACCCCGTCCTTTTCATGCAGCCCCTCCGGCGTCTTCTGTCTCTCCCTGCACGGTATATATTGAAGCAGCGCCGACACCTCGTAGTGTTCCCTTCTGAAATCGTCAACATAGAATACCGGCACCATCCGGTTTAATTCCGCCAGATAGCGCACCGTCGCACAGTAGGAATCCACAACCAGCCAGTCCACCGGCTGTGCCTGTAACCGCTGCTTCATGACCGGAAGTTCGTCCTCCAGCGCATCCCAGCGCGTCTCTAGAATCCGATAGGGAAATCCTGCCTTTGCGATCCGCTCCGTCTCTTTTTCCTCTGCCAGCCAAAACTCACACGTCAGCCCGCGCTTCCTGCACGCCGACGCGATCGAAAGCGTGCGCATCAGATGTCCGGTTGCCACCTGCTCGTTCGCATCCACCCGAAATACAATCATCTGTCTACTCCACCTCACCCGGAAGAATCGGCTCTCCGAAGCGGTACGCCTTTTTCGCCTTGCGCCCCAGCAGCGTGCGGTAATACTTCGGCTTGATACCGATGGCAGGCCGGATGCTGCGCACATTCTCCTCGGTGAAAGCCTCCCCCTCCGCAATCGGTTTTACCGCAACCAGCGATCTGCGGTATTTTAAACTGCTCTTCTCATGTTCGGTCAGCTCATAGGTCGCCTTTCCCTTAATCACGCAGGCATTCCGCACATCCTGCACCATCTGCGCAAATTCACCGATCTCCATGGAAAACGCTGCGTCCGGGTTGTCAATCGTCCGATCCAGGCATACATGCTTTTCGATGACCTGCGCTCCCACAGACACCGCCACAACATCCGCAAGTGATCCCATTGAGTGATCCGACAGTCCCACCGGCACGCCGAACCGCTCCTTCATATCCGCGATTGTTGCCACATTCATATCCTCATACTGCGCCGGATACTGGCTGCAGCATTTCAGCAGCACCACCTGCTCGTTTCCCTGTCTCCGGCACGCCTCAAGTGCCTCCCTGATCTCTTCCTCCGACGCCATTCCGCAGGACATAATCATCGGCTTTCCCTTGCTCGCCGTATACTCGATCAATGGAATATCCACCAGCTCAAAGGACGCGATTTTGTAGAACTCCACATCCAGATCCTCCAGGAAATCGACCGCTGTCCGGTCAAACGGCGTAGACAAAAAATCCACACCGACCTCCCTGCACTTATCCCGCAGCGCCTGCTGCCATTCCCACGGGGTATAGGCCGCCTGGTAGAGCTGATAATAATTATAGCCGTCCCACAGACCGCCCTTGATCTGATACGGTTCCTCCCTGCAGTCGATCGTGAGCGTATCCGCCGTGTAGGTCTGTATCTTCACACAATCCGCGCCGGCTTTTGCCGCCTCCTCAATGATTTTGAATGCATTCTCAATTTTTCCCGCATGGTTTGCGGACATCTCTGCAATCACATAGACCCCGCTGTTCATTTTCTCATATAGTTTCATCTGTGACAGCCGCCTCCCTTTTCTTTTCCACGTTCCAAACCGTTTTTCAACACGAATCCCTATTCTACGCGCTTCGCCTTCGCCTGTACCTGAAACTGGTACGCGAAAAACAGGTTCTCGTCGGTAATCTCCGACAGTTCCATCAGCCTGCCTACAAATTCCCGGTCCTCGGAGCTGACTCCGTTTGAGGTCATCCTTATCTCCTCCGCTTCCAGTTCCGTCCGCAGTAACATGCTAAGAATCTCTTTGTAGGTGAAAAAATGGATATGGGTTCTGTCGAGCAGTCCCCTGTCCTCATAGGTAAAATTGCCGTTGATCAGCCCCCGCACAACCGAGACATGCATCAGATTGGGGATGGACGCCAAAATGCTTCCGTCCTCTTTTAAAAAGCCTTTGCAATATGTCAGGGTTCCTTCCGGGTCTCTCAGATGTTCGAGGACATCCCCGAATACAATGTAATCAAAGGTCACTCCGCCAAAATCCATCTGGCGTTCTTCAATGTTTCCCACGGTCACTTTCGCAATACAGTTCGCAATCTCCGCCGCCGAAGGGTTGATTTCCACACCGTAAAGCTCTGCATTGGGATAACGGTTCTTTACCCCGAGCAGATTTGCCCCGCAGTCACACCCGATCTCGAGAACACGGATGGGGGCATCTTCCGGATCTGTGATGTAGGAAAGCAGTCCGGCGTTCGGAACGGCATTAAAGTAGTTCATGTTCCATTTTTTCTTCAGAATCTGCCGGTCTGACACTGCCCATTCCTCGTCTTCGTCCGCGGTTCTCTTTTCCGCAATCTGATAGAAGAACGCACCGCCGCTTTCAAACAGCCTGTACTGAAGCTTGATCCCCCTGACACAGTAATCCCACATCACATTCTCCGCAAGGGCAATCTTCTCATCAAAGGCTCCCACTTCTTCCAGCATTGCATACTTTAGCAGTACACAGCCTGCGGTCAGTTCCAGCTTCTGCAGATTCATCCCCGCCGCAATCTGCCCTGCCTGTATCCGCGAAATTGCCTCTGTGTAGCTTGGCGCGGTCTCTGAACCGTTCTGAATCACCTTCGGCATAACCGCACCGATTGTGCTGTCGGAGTACAGTAATCTCTGCATTTCTCCAATAGCATCCGGCAGTATCATATAGCAGGGATCAAGCAGCAAAATGTCCTCATCTGTGACAAACTCTGTTTTCGCATAGTTAAGAATGGTGCTGTAATTCTCTCTTCCCTCATCGCAGACAAGATAATTTATGCCGGGTCTCTCTTCCAGCCACTGGCGCAGCCCGTCCTGCGAAGCGTTGTCCACAATAATGAGATCTCTCTCCTCTATTCCGGCAAGCAGGCGGAGCGCCTCTATTTCCATCTGCACTAATTTCAACTGATTATGCGCGACAATGATTACTTTCATATTTTCTCCTTTATTTACCGTCTGCGTTCTGTCCGATTGCCCTGCGGTAAGAAAAACCGTAGTCTTCTCTCTGCTCTTCATAGCCAAGTTTCTGAAAAACTTTCTGTGATGCTATATTATCATTCTTTACTTCCGCAAGCAATTCTCTGCAAAATCCTTTTTCCGAAAGCTGCTCCTCTGCGGCTGCGAGCATCCACGACGCATAGCCATTTCCCCGCGCCCACTCTGCAATGGCATAGGATATTTCTGCGCTTTCACCCCGCTCATCCCGGTCCGCCCGCACCTGTCCCACCGGTGCACCGGCGTCTTCCAGAATGTAAATCCTGCAGTTCTCATTCTTCCGCTTCTGCTCATACCATTTCTGATGCTGCTCATAGGGAATCTCTTCCGTATGGAAAGAACTTGCCCGGACGAGCGGATCATTTCTTAGCTCGTACAAAAAACGGCAGTCCTGCGCATCCGCCGGTCTTAAATGCAGCCCCCGCATCCTGTCCTCCTGCTTTGTTTCACGCATCAGATATTCATTCAGGTACCGCGTCACTTTTGCCGCACCTGCGGCGTTTAAGTGTGACCAATCAAAAAAGTCCGCATCTGTAAATGCCGTCTGATCCCCGCCCAGATCAATCAGATCCGCGCCGTATTTGCGGCAGAGATTTTCCAGCACCAGATACGTCTGCCGCTTCATCTCCCCGCTCGTCAGCTCACAAAACTGCGCCGGGAACGGCATGAAGAGAAACACGGCCTTTATGTTGTTTTTCTGTAAAAACTCCAGCCAGCGTTCTAAAACCGCAAGATTCTCTTTGTATGTCTCGGGATACGGTTTGTGAAAAATACGCTCGATGGACTTTGCATCCTCTTTGCGCTGCTCCTTTGACGGCGTATAGATTTCCTCTCTTTTCGTCTCACAAATCTCCGCGATTCCCGGAAACCGTCCCAGAAAGTCGCGCTCCAGGAAGTCCTGCCCCATCAGTTTTTCACAGATTCTTTGGTCTTCCCATGCCTCGGCGGCGTCCTCTGCCCAGTCCAGATGATGCAGCTTTTTCGTCTGTGGGTAGAATCCCAGCACTCTTAGACTCTGTGATCCCCGTGACAGATCCCACCAGAGCCGGTACGCGCTCATTCCGATGATGCAATACTCCATCCGGCGTTTTTGTCTGTCCGTGATTTCGTCATATGCCCACAAAAAGCGGTAATAATCCGTGTACAGATCCTGCGACGGTCCCGCCAGACACATGATATCCCGCGCCAGTCTCTCATAGCAGATGCCCTTCTGCTCGTAGCTCATTCCGCATACGACGCCTGCCGCCGTTGTGACCTCTTTTTTATTTTTTATCTGCTGATACGTCGCCTCCGGGCTGATTTCGTTCATCAGACGGAAAAGATCAAACCGGAGCAGTCTTACCTTCCCGAACCAGTGTATCCCCGCTATATTTTCATACTGGGAACATATAATGATGTAATCACTTTCCCTCTGCCCGTCCGAAATCTGTCTTACGGTGCCAAGCAGATGAACCTGACTGACATCCAGCAGTTTTTCCACCGGCGCACAGTCCGCCGCCTCCCCCAGAAGCCATACCTGATATTTTTCCTGCTCTCTCTTTAAATCCGATACTCGGCCGACAATCTCTTTTGCGCACACATCATCCAGCCCTCCGCCGCTCTCCAGATCCCGGGCGCTCTTCTCCAGCGCCGCAAACAGCAGGTCAATCTGCTCCCTGTATGCCGCCTGATTGCTCATTCCATCTATGTAAGCGGCTATTTCACTTATGATCTGACATTTGCGCTCATATGCAGTCTGTTCCTGCAGCAGCTCATCCAAATCTCTCGCCGTCATCTCTCTACTCTGCTCCCAACATTCCGGTTAATGCCTGTTCAAATGTAAAATCGCGCTGTACCTTTGCAAGGCCGTTGGCGGCAATCTGCCGTCTCTCGGTGTCATGGCTCAGGTAATATTGTGCTTTTGCATACATATCCTCGATATCCTCGTAGATCACGCACTCCGCGCCGTTCACAAAATGTTCCGCGATTTCTTCCCTGTAATTCGTAAGTACAAAACCGCCGCAGCCCATAACATCCAGCACACGCAGCGGAATTCCGGTCTGTATGACCCGAAGCGCAATATTCAGGTTGATCTTTGCGTCATGAAAAATATGCGGCATCTGCTTATAGTAATCCGCATATCCGTAATAGTGAACCTCTGTCAGACGCTCGTCCTTCTCATTGGACCACAATGCCGTCGCAAAGTGGCGGGACAGCAGTCCTAAGACAAGAAACCGCTCTCTTCCCGTTGTCTCGCAGGCAAGCAAAAACTCCAGTTCTCTGCGGGAAATGCTGACTTTGCCGCCGCTGGCCTTCACATATGAGTCATTTAATTCCGCCAGCAGTTCGTCCGTTACAAGATCCGGAATCAGATAGCCTCCATACACTTTTAGCTGCGCTGCGATGATGCCCTCAAGGCGTCCCCTCTGATAAGCGGACAGCGGCTGTAGATAGTGCTGATACTCCGTCCGGTATAATTTTCCCACAAGCGCAATGTCCGTCTCGTATTTTTCTCTCTCCGCACGCTCAGACCGCGTCTCATAGATCCGGCGGTACAGTTCCGTATCCACCGCAAGCGGCATGTGCCTTGCATCGATTCCCCGGCTCCGGTACTCCTCTGCCTGTACCCGGTCAAAAAAATAAATTGTATTGCAGGAATTTTTCAGCGTAGCAAGGTTGCGGATATGAATCGGGCAATCATACACCCACGAAATATATCGCACATCATGCCGCGCGCATACCGTTGAAATCAGCGGTGCATAGTTGATGGAAAATACCGCCCTATACGCCCCTGTCTTTATTTTTGCCTCAAACTGCTCACAAAACGCGTCATCTTTTTCCCAGTCCGCAAACTGATAACAAAAAGTATCATAGATTATATTCATTTTCTGAAGTGCACGCTCAATTCCGTCATTCATAAATGAATTCCATTGAAAATAAAGTATCTTTCCCACACAATATCTCCTGATGATGTCCTATATCCAAGCAAAAAACCGGCTTCTGGTCATCCCAAAGCCGGTTCTATGACGCTTTATTTAGTTACTTCCTTTGCCGCTTCGCCCAGTTGCTGAAATACCGGAATTACATTTTCAAATTCTACTGCCATTCTGGCATCATCCTTTGCCGCAATCGCATCGCTTAACGCTACAATCGCCGTGTTAAAACCTGCCTTGTCAACACGGACCTTTCCGTCATTGAGCGTATCCAGCGTTCCGTTGACAACCTGTATCTCCCAGTTGACGGCATCCACAATGCCTTTCAAAAACTGATCGGTATCGTCCAGACGCTCCCCTTTTAACTCTTTTACGATAATCTCCATATTATGCACGAGGCGGTCATTGAACTCTGTCAAAACCTCCAGTGCTTCTATCTGTTCTGCTCTGTTATCTTCCATGATCTTTCCCTCACTGCACCCGCAGCACAGCCATCCCGGCTTCCTTTCTCATAATTATACTGTTAAATATATCGGTTCCTTTTTCCATTTGCTTAATATCTTTTTTGTAAAAGGAACTCTTATCAACTATTTCTATATTCTTGCAAAAATTTTTCGCGTTCACCAAAATAGTCATGATAATCAGATGCACCGCAATCATGGATACACCACGGATTCAGCATTGCAGGAACAGCGATCTTGTATCCCCGCTTTGAAAATTCAAAGCATTGGGATACATCATAAAAATCCCATTTTTTAAATATATCCGCTCTCCACGGTACATCATACTGTGTTATCATTAAAAATCCGTCCACCGCTTCCACGTATTCACACGGAGCCGCAACTTGTCCAAAAATATATGTTCCATATCCTTCCGAGCCTTGCGTATATAAACTTCCAATCCTGTCGCCATACCACATGACACCATTCTCCGGAAATACCGGTGAACCAACCAGTCCTATCATTCCTATTTCTCTATTTTTAAACAGGGAAAGTATTTTTTTCAGAAATTTCTTTTCCGTAATCATTACGTCTTGATGCATATAGATCTTATATCTGGCATCGCTCAATTGCATTGCCCGATTATATCCCTCTGCCATACTCTCTGCTTCTCTGATCACAACACTTTCACACGAATAGCCCTCAGGAACCTCCAAACGTTCTATGTAATATAACGCTTCTTTTTCATACTGTTCATTATTTGCACACATCACAAATGCAAACTTTTTATCGTTCATACCAACTCCACCTGACCACATATATTATTCCGTTACATATTTCCCCAATTCTTGTACCATAATTTGAATACTTTCTTCCTGCGGTTTTTCCTCCTGCATTGCTCGTAGTATCCAGTATGCATGCCTGTACATAGACGAATCAATCATAATTTCAACAATGTTTACCATCACGTCAAACGTCTCCATTGCTGTCGTTCGAATTGTCTGTATCAAATATACCGGAGAAACACTGTTTTCCTTTATAAAACCGATCAGCTTCTCTCCTGCTTCCGTTTCCGCTTCATCCGCAAATTCCATTCGCCACAGCAAAAACTTAAGTTCACGTATATAACTTCTGATTTTCTCCAACGTCCATCCTTTTGCAATATTTTTTCTTCCTAAGATGGTATATTCCTCTCCTGCTTTCACTTCTAAACTGTAAATCTCCATTATTGTCCGCAGTTCAATGATTCTATTATCAATGCCAATATACGGTTTCACAATCTCTTCATTTAAATATAATTGCATCAATTCTTCCCGTGCGTGTTCATCGCCTTTTTGCAAAAGCAAATTCGTCTTTTCTAATAAAACATTCAAATCACCACTATGGCATGTCTCCCATAGCATATACTCTTTCTCACGCTCTCTTGCATATTCCTCAGATGTGGTGCACAGCACCCGTTCCGTACCCTTCTCCCCACTCATCTCTTTCTCCTCCATGCTTTCGTAACAGCACTCTGCATCCACAAAATTTTATACATAAAGTTCACCGGCAGATACCTTTTCACAGAATTCCTCCACGGTTCCTTTAAAACCGACCCTTTGGAGCTCCCGCTTCAAGTCTTCTTCCATATGCCGGTAGAACGGATAATCGTGGTCGGCCGTCCCCTTCACCGGAACCATATAGTCTCCGTATTCCGCCGTGAGCACCTCATCATATCCGCACGGCGCCGGAAGCCTGATATGTTCAAACGGCAGGTATACCGTCTTTTCATACGCCGTCTTAGGGATGTGCAGCTGCTCCCGGTTGAGCCAGAACACGTAATTTGTCACCTCGTCCGCTTCCTCCCTGCGGTATAACGCCTGCACGGCATCCGTGATACGCCATATCTCATTCTGTCTGTCTGCATCCGGGGCAATCTGAATACCGCATAGTTCCCCGAACACCTTTATTTTATCTTCAAGTAAATTTTCGTTCTGAAGCTGCTCCCAGTCACGCAGCAGGGCAATTCCCGTCTCCACGATTTTTTTCTGAAGCCGGCTCAATTCCGGATCTCTCGGGACATAATCCATCGGGAAAATATCTATTCCTATGCGCTGATACGGAAAACCGTGAAAACGCTGCATGTACGTGTTGATGTTCCACATCCGTTCATCCGCCATAACCCTCAGATGCGGCACATACGCCGCCATCTGCAGGCGCTTTTCCCCGGCGTACATTCCCGCCATGCAAAATCCCTGCGGCAGCTCCTCCGGCAGAACCCGGATCAACTCCATGTAATCCTCCCGGAGCATACAGATGTCAATATCATCATCCCACGGTATGAATCCCTTGTGGCGCACCGCGCCAAGCAGAGTACCGTAATCCGCAAAATACTGCAGATGATACCGTTCACATACATCCGCAATCACGCTTAATACTTCCAGTTCTGCCGCCCAGGCGCGCTTCATCATTGCGGGAATCTCAAAATCGTCTCTCACTTCCGCGCAAAAATAGTTCTGTGGAAACTCCATTTTCCTTCTATCTCCTTACCTAAGAATCCATCCTTTGCATGTATTTACATGCCAAGCCGGTATTTCACTTCTGCAAGCTTCCAGTCCTCCGGCGTGTCGATATCCTGTACCTTCATCTCATCCATAATGTATGGTATGGTGTTGTGTAAGACCATGCTGCGCTCCTTCCGGAATGCTTCTACCCGTAGCAGATAAAACTGTCCGCAATCATGATAATACCGCTCCAGATCCTGCGAGCGCTTCAAGCGGTTCTCCTCCCACTTGTATTTCACCCTGTCCTGCTCAATGACAAAGCATCTCTGCGGCGGGAAGGAATATGCCACAACCGGAACCACCCCGTCTGCCCCCGTCTGCTCCAGGCGCTCCATGCTCTCCCTAAGCACATCCGCCGTCAGAAACGGCGCCGTCGGATAAATACAGCACACTTTTTCAAATGTCACTCCACGCTTTTCATACTCTTCGAGCACTTCCAGAATTACTTCGTGCGTTGCCGCATAATCTCCGGCCGCTTCCTTTGAACGGTAAAACGGGACTGCTGCCCCTGCCCGTTTTGCAATCTCGGCAATCTCGCTGTCATCCGTTGATACCATCACTTCGTCAAACACGCCGCTCTTTAATGCCGCCTCTATCGAATACTCGATAATAGGTCTCCCGCAGAACTCCTTTATATTCTTGTGCGGAATCCGCTTGCTTCCTCCGCGCGCCGTAATGACCGCAACCGCATTTTTTCGCTCCATATCGCTTTTCTCCTCCTCTTATCTTACATATTTTCCGCGAGCCGTTTCCATACCCGTTCGTCCACCACTTCATATGCCGCTGCAACCGTTTTTATTGCACAGACGGAATAATTCTTCAGGATGTAGAGAATGTCCGGTTTTCCCTGATCCGCACCGAATTCCACTCTTTTTAATCTGTATTTCAGATCATTTATCTTCCGGACGAGCTCCTCACAGGTCTCTCCCGCCTGCCAGAACCGCATCTCGCCCTCCGCCCGTTCGCCGCGCGCAATGTCCGCCAGTATCTCGTATTCGCGCAGATGCAGATAACCCCGGTTGTTCGGGTCGGAAAAGATTTCTATCAGTTCTCCCTGATTTCCAGCGTTGACCAGCCGTTTCAGTTCCTCTCTCGAATCCTCTCTGAGTCTGTCATATTCCCTGCGCCTTGCACTTACCTCGCCTGCCACAAACGGTTTGATGTCCTGATACTCCCCGACCGCTCTTTCACAGTATTTGTAATAATTCAGCATTTTGCTGTATGTATTGTCATGATAACACCACGGACTATCCTGGTACGGCACTACCACACGGTAGCCGGCCCGCCGCATCTCAAAGCACTCCGAAATATCGTAAAAGTCCCATCCATCAAACAGATCCTCCCGCCAGCGCACATCATGCTGTGTTGCGAGCAACAGTCCGTCCACTGCCTCCACGTCAACCGGCTGCCTGTCTACACGCTGTGTGTACTGCACCCTGGCCGGGATACAGTTATGGTAGACACATCCGACGTTCCATGCCGCAACCGCCTGTGCATTGATCGGGACATCATCACATCCAACCATTCCGATCACCCCGATCCTGTCATCGCTCCGAAAAACGGAGAGCATGTCCTGAAGGAACTCCCTGTTGATGATGAATGTATCCTGATGCATATAGATCTTATATCTGGCATCTGTATGTTCCATCGCCATCTGGTAGCCGGCTGCCATAGACGGTGCTTCCCGCACTGCAATCACATCCAGTTCATATCCGTCCGGCACATGCAGACGGTCAATATAAGAAAGCGCCTGTGCATACTCTTCCTCATTGTTCACACAGGTAATCACCGCTATTTTCATAATCGTTGCCATCCTCCCTGTTTTTTTATATAATCTTATCAGACAAGTCTCGGAAAGGAAGTACATGCAATGCATATCCTCTACTACAGTTGGCAAGAAAATACGACGTCAGATTTTTTATTCTCCATGCAGGCGCTGGGACATCAGGTCTCCCCCTGTATGCATGAGCTTTCCTATTACTTTTCCGGCGGCGTCAAGTCCGACATCCGGGACCAGCTGCAGGCGCAGACCTATGATGCAGTCTTTACCTTTAACTTTTTCCCGCTGATTTCCGATATGGCGGAGTCCCTTCACATACCATATATCTGCTGGGTTTTTGACTGTCCTCACTATACGCTTTATTCTAACAGTATGCGCAACTCCTGTAACTATCTTTTTCTGTTTGACCGGGATATGTGCCAGTCAGTCATCCGGCGCGGTGCCAGACACGCATTCCATCTTCCGCTTGCTGTCAACACAGCACGGCTTAAGGAACAGCTTGGCATTTCATCCGAAGGCGGTCTGCTCCGTCCCGATACTTACATGCACGATATTTCATTTGTCGGCTCTCTCTATGAGAGTTCCCATTACAGTTCCTTCCGCTACGCGCCGAACCATCTGCGCGGCTATCTGGCAGGCATCATTGCTGCCCAGAAGGAAGTGTGGGGAATCGACCTCATCTCGCCGGTTCTTACTCCCGGAAGGCTCGCGGAATTCACCGCTTTCATGCCTTATTCCGGTGCGGAATATGAAATGCTGACTGCAAAGGAAGTTTTTTGCAGCATCATTCAAAAGGAAGTCACCTCACAGGAACGGATCGAAGCCGTAAACCGTCTGGCGGCTTCCCATTCTGTCGCCCTCTACACCGGTTCCGACACCGCATGCTGTCCGGATGTTCTCTCAAAGGGAACGGTATCCTACACCGCGGAAATGCCGGATGTTTTCTACCGTTCGAAGATCAACTTAAACCTCACGCTGCGCTCCATCACTTCCGGCATTCCGCTCCGCGCACTTGATATTTTAGGCTGCGGCGGTTTTCTTCTCTCCAACTATCAGCCGGAATTATGCGAATATTTCACTCCGGATGTCGATTTTGTCTACTTTAACGATATGGATGATCTGGAGCAAAAGGTCTGCTACTACCTGGCGCATGAGGAAGAACGCTGTGCCATTGCCGCACATGGATACGGGCGGGCCTGTGATCTTTTCTCCTATCACACCCAGCTGACCCATATGCTGACCGTCTTTGCCGCAGAATCCAAAGACTGCTGATTACCGGTTGTCGAGCAGTTCCAGGAACTGCTCCGCCCGCTTATCCCAGGTATGTTCCCTCCGCGTCTTCTCTCTGCCGCTCTCTGCCATCCGGCATCTCTTTTCTTCATCCCCAAGCACGTTCTTTATTTTTCCCGGCAGTTCTTCCAGATATTCCAGGTCGAAAATAATCATATCATTCTCATCATACCTGCCGGGAAGATACCCGGTGTTATCCGTAACCAGCACGGCTCCCGCCATCATAATTCCCGCCATCCGTTCCGTAAAGCCGCTCTTGTGCCAGGACATCACATTTAAGGACATTCTGGACTGTCTCCACACATGAAGTCCCTCCTCCACGGTGACTCCCGGGTGGCAGATCAGATTGGGATATTTCCGAAGCGGGCAGTGCGTCCAGCTGTCGCCAAACACATCCAGCCGGATTCCGGCCTGTAAGATCGTCTCGATCACACGGTGCCTGTAATAGTGCATCGCGCCGTAAATCACCCGTCTGACCGCATACATTTTTTCCACAAATTCCTCATCCGTCAGCTCTATCCCGTAGTGCTCCAGCGTTCTGGAAAACGCCGCCTCCGCGGTCAGGTTGGGATATTTCCGCATGACAAGCAGGAAACGGTTCGCCAGGAAGCGCAACGGACGTTCCTGTTCCCGGATCCATTGCAGCTGCATCTCATACCCGCCATAGGTGCCGACGAATGTCAGGTCATAGATCCGCTCTATGAAATCCTCCCCCGTCTCCATTCCTGCCGGCGGGAAAAGAATCGCATCCTGTTTGTAGAAGCGCCGGAAGAAATCGGCATATGTCTGATCCAGTACCAGCACATGAAAATCCGGATAATGATGTTCAAAGTGCGGCTTTCCCCAGATCGGATGATCCAGGAAAAAATTGTACTTCGGACCGTATATGTATTCGTGCAGATAGTGGACCTCGTCCTCCATCTTAATCGAGAACGCACAGGACTGTACCCCGATCACCGCCTTAAAATGCCTTCCCTTAAACTGGATAATTTCACGCGGATCGTGTTCTTCCTGATCGAAATAAAGAACCCGCTCTCCCCTGCGTTCAAGAGCCGCTCCGAGCTGTTCCGCAAAGATCGTGAGTATGTTATAACATACCGGGTCTCCCTTGTAGATCAGAATCGGCTGTGCTGCCTCATCGATCCGGTAATATTCCTCCTTATGCCCGATCATCCCTTCCAGATAGGAAACCGTCTCTTCATAGCGCCCTTCCATCTGTGCCTCCGCGAGCACCGCCTCGATGGCAGCATTAAAATAGCCGGCTTCCTGCAGCTGTGCGCTGTACTTTCCCAGAACGTAGCAGTCCGTCCGCCAGCCCAGACCGGTATTCTCCGGCTTCTCTACATCGTCGAACACAATCCTATTCTCCTGTCCGCACGCGTCCTCGTCTCTCTCCTCAAGCTCAACCGGCGTCTCTGCGGCGATCCGCAGCAGCAGCTCATATTTCTGCTTTGCCCCGAGTCTTTTATTCACCCCGCCTGCCAGACGAACCATCTCACGCGGAACCGCCACGGTTCCGGCACAGATTGTTTCGTCAAGCAGAAGATCCATAAACCAGTTACTGTTTTGTGATTTTTTTACTGTTTTTATCATTCTCAAATCCTCATAAAGTCTACTTTATTATATCGGTATCTGCGATCCATTTATTAACTTTCCCTCCGTCTAAACCGATATAACCTTAAGATATTATAACCTCAGAAAAGGATATTTTTTATGAATCATACGCCTATCAATCTGGTCATCGCTATCAACCGGCTTTATGTAAAGTACGCCTATGTGATGCTGTACTCTTTTTTATGCCATCACCCGGAACCTGTATCGGTCTATATTCTGCATCATGAGCTTACCCCCGAGGATGAAGCCACCCTGCAGACATTAAGTCAGCAGTTTGCCGTGCATATATCCCTGGTGTATGTTCCGGATTCCCTGCTTCCTCCACCCGAAGTTCTTAAAACCAGCAGCTGGGGGATCGAAGCCTACTTCCGGCTTGCGATCACAGATCTTCTTCCCGCTTCGGTCGACCGTGCGCTTTACCTGGATACCGACATTATTGTAAATGCGCCGGTCTATGATCTGTATGAGTTGGATTTTGGTTCAAAGCTTATCGCTGCCTGCAAAGAATTTACCTGCCATCCCCCGTTCGGAAATTACCGGGATGTTTTATTTGCACCGCTCTTTGAACACGGTTTTTCCTATTTCAACTCCGGCATGATTCTTTACAATCTCGCCGCCCTCCGCCCGGACTATTCCTTCCAGACCTATATGGATACGGCAAGGAAACTGCATTATGCGATCGAATATCCGGATCAGGATCTCTTAAATTACTGTCATTACCAGGACACACTTTTTGTCGATCCCTTTCTGTACAATCTGAATGCGCGATACGGATATGACGACTATAATATCCATTACGACGAATTAAAGCAGCGGGGTGTCATCATTCACTATGCGTCCTCCAAGCCATGGCGCGGCAACTTCCTACACTATGACATCGAATGGCTCTGGTGGGAATACGCAAAACACACGCCGTTTTACCGCCAGTTATTGGAGGAGGCCCTGCGCGAAAATATTATGGACTCCCCGCTCAATCCGTACATTGCGGATCTGGCGCAAAAAAACGCCGCACTCTACCAGAAACTTGAAACCTACGAACAGCTTTTAGAAACGCACGGAGGAACCATTTCATGAAGCCCGAACCAATGAACATTGCGGTATCTGTCAGCAAATACTATCTGCCATACACCTATGTCATGCTTCATTCCCTTCTGAAAAATAATGCATGTCCCATTGACGTCTATGTCCTGCATCGGGAACTGTGCCCTGCCGATTTTGATTTTTTGCGCACACTGACCCACACGCATCCGCTTGTCATAAACGACTGCCGGCTATCGGAGGATCAGATTCCGCTTTCCGCAGATGACAACGCTGCACCGGCAGCCCCAGAGAGTCTCTTTTATCTGTCTATTCCCCGGATTCTCCCGGCAGATTTGCCGCGCATCCTCTATCTGGATTCCGACGTCATTGTCAATGCCCCCCTGTCCGCGCTGTATGCAGCCGACCTGACGCATCATATGCTCGCTGCCTGCCAGACAGCGTCCGGCATTGCAGACGGGGTACTGCTTTTCAATCTGGATTGTGACGCATCCTGGGAGCCATTTTTCCTGCAAAAAGAACTTTCCGCTGTTCTTCCGCTTGATCCCAAAGTCTACAACCTGCCCGCACGGACAGCGTATACCGCACACAATCTGCACTATGAGACCGTCCGCACGCAGGCTGCCATCGTTCATTTCTGCGGCTCCAAGCCGTGGGAGGGCAACTGTTTTCACTGCGACATCGAACAGCTCTGGTGGGATTATGCGAAAGACGTTCCCTTTTATGAAGATCTGATGGAACACACCCTGCATGAGATTGTGACAGATCCGACAGTTATCAATTATATCAGCAATCTCCGGCTGGAGCATAAGCAGCTGCTCGACATTATCGAAAAATACGAGATCATTTTAGAAAGAACGAGCTGTCGCGATAAGCATAGCCCCCTTTTGGGTGATAAGTAATACTATAAGAAGACCACATCGTGGGATTTCAGATGGAAATGCAGATGGAAATTCGTTGGAGAAAAATGTGAGCATTTCTTCCGGCTGAATGTCTGCATCGGATTCCGTGTCTCTTCCACGTTTGGACAATCCGACGGGTGCATGTCCGACACACCGGAGACAATGGGCGGACTTTCTGGTGTCCCTAATGGCACCTCTTCACAGACAATATAAAACCGCGCGAACCGAAACTCGCGGGCATCTGCTATTGAAAATAAGGCAGATGCCGACTCAGACATCGGCTTCGCGCGGTTATGTTTTGCTCAGAGGTGCCATAAGGGACACGCACAAAAGTCCTACAAATTGTCTTCCGGGATGCGGACATGACCCGCGGAGTGCTCCAAACTTGGAAAGACACGGATCATCGAAGATGCAGACATCCGGTCGGTTAGAAATGCCATATTTTTTGATCCGAATTTCCAGTTGCATTTCCACATGAAATCCCCAAGTGTGTTTCTTATAGTATTACTTATCAAAGCAAGGTATGCTTAGCACGACACACCATCTTTTATCTTCTCCTCCAGCTTTTCAATCGCTTCCCCAAAGCTTTTTCTGCTGTCGAGCAGTTCCTTCGCACGCTCCCTGGCGCGGGCGGACTGCCGGCCGTAATATCCGGCATCATCCATGTAGCGCAGGATCTCCCGCTCCATCTGTTCATAATCACGCACGCGAAACGCCTCGCCGGCTGCAGCCGAGACATCTCCTTCGGGCAGCGTCACCGCCGGCAGTCCCTGATACAGCGCCTCCGCCACAGAGCTTCCGCCGCCTGCACGTCTGGGATTCACATAGAGATCTCCGCACGCGAAAACGGCGAGCGCATCCTCCTGTTTCCCGAGATACCGCGTATGCTTCCACAGTCTCTCATAGCCCGTCTGTATGCTTTGCCAGGACTCATAGCGTCCCATAAAGACTACCTGCACATTCTCTCTTTGTGCGGCAATCCGATCCAGCATCGCCAGAAAATCATCGGCAATTTCCGAATCCAGCCGCCATCCCACGATCATCAGGACAAATCCGTGTTCCCAGATCCCCAGCTCCTGTCTGGTATAGTGGTGTTCCTGCGGCTTAAATACAAATGTAAATCTGGCAGCAGCTATTTTTTCCGCATCCACTCCCAGGCGTTCCAGCACAGGCAGATCTCCTGTTCCCGGCTTTCCGTCCAGCAACTGGTATTCCCCACAGGACATCGCCACCGCCGAAAAAACCGTCCCCACCGTAATCTCCGGCACGAACATACCGCAAATATCCGCACAGATGTCGCTTCCTCCGATATCGAGCAGATAACAGGGCTTCCGCTCCCGAATCATCTGCACCAGCTGTACCATCGTATCCAGATTCGGCATATCATTCGCACATTGATGAAACTCGAACACTTCTCCCTGAAACTCGATGTGATCAAAGCTGCACAATTCCGGCAGATAGCCCGCCTCACAGAGATCGTAGAACGGCCCCGCACCTTTTCCGGAAATCTGCATCGCCGTGTTGATGATCACGA
Organism: Roseburia hominis A2-183; assembly: GCF_000225345.1. Lineage (NCBI taxonomy): Bacteria > Bacillati > Bacillota > Clostridia > Lachnospirales > Lachnospiraceae > Roseburia > Roseburia hominis. The sequence continues at coordinate 164,453 of NC_015977.1, read as the reverse complement.
CCTTCTTCCTCAGGTACTTCTTTAGCACCAGGCAACGGTCGAGCAATGTCTTTGTCGGCGCATGGTTCTGGCCGAGCACCTGTGAGGTCATCACAAAGACCAGATTCCCGTCTCTCTCCTCTACCGGAACATAGTTCCGTCCCTTGATTCCCAGCGCCCCGCAGAAAGCATCAAACAGCATCCGGTACAGCGCCGCGAGCTGTTCCTGTGTCCGCTCCCCTTTGAGCCGCGCATCGGCAAACACAGCCGTACCAATCTGCCAGTAATCGCTGAGCTTCTCATATTCCCCCACTTCATTCCAGTCTGCATCCAGCACTGTTTGCAGCAGCTCCTGCGTATAAGCCGGCGTCTTTGACACTTTCATACAAAAAGAAAGCAGATGTATCCGCATCCAGACAGGTGCTTCTCCTGCCTGGTGCTCCATCTGCTCCAATATCATGCTGCGCTGCGATTCCTCCAGCGTTCCCAGTATTTTCTCCAAATTATGAAGCCGTTCTTCTATCTGTCCATAACATTCAAAATATTCCTGCCTGCTATAACGGCAGATTTGTCCGATGAATGTTCCGAGTTCCATATTCGCTCCTTATTTTGGCGCACCCGCAAAACCATTATTTGATTCGTACCGGTATGCCCCGCTCTCCCAGATATTCCTTTGCCTCCCTGGGTGTCTGTTCCGTAAAATGATAGATGCTCGCCGCTGCAACCGCCGATGCTCCGCCCTGCGTAATTGCCTGGTACATATCTTCGTAACTGCCGGCACCGCCGGATGCAATCACCGGAACATTCACTAACTCTGTCGCGATCTTTATCATCTCTACATCGTAGCCCTGCATGGTTCCATCCAGTTCCACCGAGGTCAGCAGAATCTCACCGGCACCGGCTTCCACGACTTTCTGGACCCATTCTTCCAGCGAATATCCCGTGTCAACTTCGCCGTTATGCGAAAAACAGCGGTAGGAACCGTCGATCTTCCTGCAGTCTATGCTTGCCACAATGCACTGTGATCCGAATAATCTGGCGCCTTCCGTTATCAGTTCCAGATTGTCGTACGCTGCACTGTTGATCGCAACTTTATCCGCACCGGCCCGGAGGAGCTGCCGGATCTGCTCTATATTACAGATTCCGCCGCCCACGCAGAACGGCACAAAACACTCTCTCGAAAAATCACGGATGGACTCGTAATCCGGATCGCGCCCCTCTTTGGTTGCCTCAATATCCACCAAAATGAGCTCGTCCACCTCGCGCATGTTGTATACTTTAATCGCCGGCAATACCGTATCCACTCTTCTCCAGGAGTTAAATCCCACACCCTTCACCAGGCCTACTGATTTGTACAGCAAGGTAGGAATCACGCGAACTTTTAACATCTCTCTATCTCTGCTCCCTTTCTCTCTTCCGTCACATCGCCAGAAAATTCTTAATCAGGCGAAAACCGGCTTTCTGGCTCTTCTCCGGATGAAACTGCGTACCGACAATATGATCTTTTGCCACTGCCGAGACAAACTCACCGCAGTACGGAGTAACCGCGGCAATATTCTCCTCATCCCTCACTTTAAAATGATAGCTGTGCACAAAGTAGTAGTTCGTTCCATCTTCAATTCCATCAAAGAGAGGCGTTTCCACGCGCTTTTCAATGTCGTTCCATCCGACATGCGGGATTCTTTCCTTCGCCTGTGTCTGTTCAAAACGCACGATCTCGCCCGGAATATATCCCAGTCCCTCGCACTCGCAGACCTCATAGCCCCGCTCTGCCAGCAGCTGCATCCCAAGACAGATTCCAAGAATCGGTGTCTCTTTTTCAAGCACGGCGCGGTTTAATTCCTCAATCCATCCGCCGTCTCTTAGATTATTCATTGCATCCGGGAAAGCGCCGACCCCGGGAAGCACAATATGCTCTGCCTCCCTAAGGTCGAGCGGATTATCGATGATTACCGCATCCGATCCGCATTTTTCAAACGCTCTCTGTACGGAAAGCAGATTGCCCATTCCATAATCTATAATGACTGTTTCCATTATTTGTTGTCTTTCTCTTCTACATTGTCATAGTTTATCTTGGTCAGATTACCGTTTTTATCCTTGATCAGCTTACCATTCTTGTCCGTCAGGAAAAGCTTCTTGTTCGTAAACTCATCGCAGATCTTGATAAACTCGTCTACCGTAATACCGATCGGCTCGAGGATATCCTCCAGCTTTTTGTCCAGGTAAGTCCAGCGGAATGCGCCGTCGCGCTCCTTTACCACCTGCATTGCCTCCTCACGGGAGATGCGTCCCCTGCGGATATGCATGGATGCCTGATCCGAGCAGCGTCCGAATCCGAACTTCAGGTACTTGAAGTATTCATGGATTCCCGCCTGATAGTTATCGAGATTCTCATAGTCGTCATAATCGCCCTCGACCACTTTGCCCCAGCTCTTAAATCCGTGCGCCTTTGCAACCAGAACATTGTGGAGGCCTTCCCACGGAATGTAGTATCCCAGGAAGATTCCCGTCACGCCGACGCGCTTCAACTCTTCATCCGTCGGATACGTAAACGGAATCAGATCCTTTTTCGTTATGCCTTCCTGACCGATCAGGTCATTCACGCGGAGACCGAGCATACCGCCGAACTCTTCCAGCCATCTGCGGTCCAGCACGTTATTTTCAACTGCTGCCGCCGGTCCGCCATACTCGTTCTGCGAATTCTCTCCCCAGATAATCAGCGGGACGTTAAAGTTCACCGCCATACGCACCGGTACCGTGAAAATGCTGACATGCTCCGGCCAGGAAATGTCTCCTACCTCTGTCAGTCCGATGCGGTTGAGCTTCGCACGTACCACACGGTTGGTCGTCACTTCGATGTAATCCACACCCATCTTTTTGATATTCTCGATGTTCTCTCTTCCGATCGGTGTAAGATCGCAGGTTGTCGCGGTCACGCAGAGCGGGTTCATGCCCAGCTCCAGCATGGTAATTACCTGATAGGTACTGTCTTTTCCGCCACTGACCGGAATAATGCAGTCCCAGTTTGAGTGATCCTTGGAACGATAGCGGTCCAGAATCTCCATCAGCTCTGCTTTTCTCTCATCCCAGTCTACGGATTTGCGGTTCTCATAATTCCTGCAGGCATTACAGATTCCCTCTTCATCAAAAGAAAGATGAGGTTTGGTACTTGGCAGGCAACATCTCTTGCAATATTTAATCATGATTGATTTCCTCCATTAGTGTTCTTTCACAGTCTTAAGCATTTCCTGAATCTGTTCTACCGACAGCCATTCCGTGTTGGTTCCCGAGCTGTACTCAAAGCCCTGCTCCACACGCTTGCCGCCTGCCTGGATCTTGGAATCATCCCACCACTCGAAGTGCGGATATACAATGAAATGCTTCTCATATTCGTAGGTCATCATGGAGTCCTCACGCGTAACCATGATCTCATGAAGCTTCTCTCCCTCACGGATGCCGACCTCCGGCATCTCACATCCCGGCAGGATCGCCTGCGCGAGATCTGTGATCTTAAAGGAAGGAATCTTGGAAATAAACGTCTCACCGCCCTTGGCTTCCGACAGTGCCTTAATAACAAGCTGCACGCCTTCATCCAGGCTGATCCAGAAACGTGTCATCCGATAATCGGTAATCGGAAGCGCCTTCTCCCCGTTCTCTACCAGATTACGGAAGAACGGAATAACCGATCCGCGGCTTCCCGCAACATTGCCGTAACGCACGATGGAAAAGCAGACATTTTTGGCTCCCGCATATGCATTCGCGGCAATAAAGAGCTTGTCCGATACAAGCTTTGTACCGCCATAGAGGTTGATCGGATTTACCGCCTTATCTGTGGACAGGGCAACCACGCGCTTTACGCCGCAGTCTAATGCTGCATCGACGATATTCATCGCTCCGTTAATGTTGGTCTTCACTGCCTCCATCGGGTTATATTCGCACGCCGGAACCTGCTTTAATGCTGCAGCATGAACGACATAATCCACTCCGTCAAACGCACGGTACAGACGCTCCCTGTCTCTGACATCTCCGATAAAGAACCGGAGCTTATCGCCGTACTTTTTAAATTTGTTGCTCATGATAAACTGCTTATATTCATCTCTGGAATAAATAATAATCTTCTTCACATCATAATGATCCAGCACATACTGCGTAAACGCATTTCCGAAGGATCCCGTTCCGCCTGTAACCAATATTGTCTTTCCGTTTAACATATGTAAGCCTCCTACTTTCCCGCAACATCCTGTTGCCATATCATAGTTTATATCGAACTTTTTGTCCGTTCTCATAACCTCTATTCATACTGAAAATCGCCGCCGTCTTCCATCCATTTTACGATCTGCTCCCCGCGGTGCTGCCAGGTATGATGTGCCAGCGCTTTCTGATACCCCGCTTCGGCAATTTCCGCCGCCCGTTCCTCATGCTCCAGAAGATCTTTGATTTGAAGCGGAAGCTCCTCCAGTCTGTTCAGCGGGAAGGTCACAATCTCCTTTTCAGGTACCAGTAATTTGCTCAACAGCGTGTACTCGTTTGTCACACACACGGCTCCCGCAAGCATCGCCGTAAAAATGCGCTCATGCATGCCGTCCAGTATGTTCGTATTGTTGATCACAATGCGCGAGCGCTGCATCAGCTTTATCACTTCTGTGATATCGACGCCCTCTGAGGAAAGTATTTCCAGATTTTCCCTGCCCGCGCCGTCATAGGCATCCCATCCAGCACCGACCACCGCGACTTTCAGACCGTTTGTCAGGAGTGTCTCTATGATGCTCTGGCGCATATAGTCTCTCTGGTACTGGTCCAGCGGTTCGAGCACTTTCTGCATCGCAAAAAACTCATCCTCACTGTATTCAAATCCGATCTCCCGGAGATAGTTCCGCACTTCCTCTGTCCAGGAGCTCGCCAGATGCTCTCCCACAATGCGGGGCATTACCTGTTTTGCTATGGTTCCGAACACGCCCGGTATCGCGTCAATCCTGCTCTCGGAATCCCGCAGCGGTTTGTACGTTCCCGGAAAAAACAAGGCAATGTCCTTCTTGTGGTACGGTACCCGGCCCTCCGGCAGAAATCCGCCATGATACAGCGTCTCCACCCGCTCGAACTTTGAAAATTCCTCCCGCAGCTGCGCCGCGTGCGAATCGCGCACCATCAGAAGACGGGCGTTTGTTCCCAGGCTTCCCCAGATTCTTTTCTGGTGGTACACCGGATCGTCCACAATCCAGCCGACACGCTTCATCTCCGCAAGTTCCGGCAGATTTTCGCTTTCCAGATTCCACAGGATCGCCTGTATGGAAAAATAAAATGCATACTGATCCCGGTGTTCCAGACATTCTATAAACCTGTCATCCGCTCCGGGTTCTGTCGCCCCGATCATATCTACCTGATATCCGCATTTGCGGAATCCCTCACAGATTTCATCCGCCGCTCTTCCCAGTACGTCATACGCTGAAATCCCTCTTATCACCAGTATCTTTTTCATGAGCCGTCTCCTCATTTCTTATCCCCGCTGACCCTTGTCAGTGTGCATGTAATTATTATATAATAATCATATATGGAATTCAATTTTTTTGATGATTGAGGAACGATCTATGAATATATTGTGTTACCGCTACGGCAGCATTGTAGAACCGGATATAATCGACGGCTTTAAAGAACTTGGGAATCAGGTCTCTGAGATATGTCTTGAAATCTACAACAAAAACACAACTCCGCTCGAAGGACTGACCGCACTGAAGGACGAGCTGATGCGTCACAGTTACGACTTCGTGTTCAGCATCAATTTTTACCCTTTTATTGCAGAAGTATGTAATATCTTTCAGATCCGCTACCTGTGTCTGACGGTGGACGCTCCGGTGCTGGAGCTTTTTTCCAATTCGATCCGGCTTCCGTGGAACCGCATTTTTCTATTTGACCGCGCGCAGTACGAGGATTTTCATCCACAGAACCCGGAATGTATCTTTCATCTTCCGTTAGCCGGCAATCCTGCCCGCTACGCACCCGTCATCAGGAACGCCACCCCCGATCTGATCCGGAAATATTCCGCCGATATTTCGTTCGTCGGCTCATTATACACCGAGAAATGTCCTTACGACCGGCTTCAGACCGAAGATGCGTATCTGAAGGGCTATCTGGAAGGTATTATGGATGCACAGATGCAATTACCCGGCTGCTATCTTCTCGAAGAACTGCTGCCGGACATCATCGTTGATTCTTTCCGCGATGCCATGCCGCAATTCTACATTCCGCCTGAGAATTCCAGGCGCGATGACCGTGCTGTGGCTGCGCAGTACTATTTGTGTCCCAAGATCTCTTCCACAGAGCGCATCTCTATCATGCGCTCGCTTGGCAGCCGCTACCCGGTATGCCTTTACACGGGAAGCGACACCACCGGGCTTCCGGTCAGAAACTGCGGACGCGTAAAGACGCACACCCAGATGCCTCTTGTATTTGCGAACAGTAAAATCAACCTCAACATTACCTCCCGTTCCATCCGGACTGGGCTTCCGCTCCGCATTTTCGATGTTCTCGCATGCGGAGGGTTCCTGCTCACGAATGCACAGAGTGAACTGCCGGACTGTTTTTCGATCGGCGAGGATCTCGACTGCTTCTCTTGTGAGGATGATCTGCTTGCCAAGGTGGAATATTACCTGTCCCATGACAAGGACCGTGCAGAGATTGCACACAATGGTTTTGAAAAAGTTCAAAAATACCACACTTACCCGGAACGGCTGTTGCAGATGATTGCACTGGCTTACGGTCTTTCCTAGACGGAGGATTTTATGCGAATTTTATTTTTAGACTCACCGGCTTTTGCCAAACAGGATATGATAGACGCCTTTACCGCCTGCGGCATTACCTGCGACCTCTTTTTTCATGAGGCGTACAACGACAGGCAGAATGTTTCTTACGAGGAGAAGTTTGACGCCGCCGTTTCCCGTTTTTCCTACGATTTTGTTTTTTCCTTTAATTATTTTCCAATTTTGTCAAACTGTTGCATGAAGCATCATCTGAAATACATTTCGTACGTATACGACAGCCCCTTGGTCACGCTGTACTCCTACACGCTGATCAATTCCTGCAATTATGTATTTCTTTTTGACAAGGCGACCTATCTGGAATTCCATAACGCAGGAATCCCAACCGTATATTATCTTCCGCTCGCGGCAAACGTATCCCGCCTTTCTGCCATGAAGTGCCCGGACGCACTGCTTCCGCAGGTATCCTCCGACGTTTCATTTGTGGGATCGCTATACAACGAGGAGCATAATCTTTTTGAACGGCTGAACGGTCTATCCGACTATACCAGGGGCTACCTCGATTCCATTATGCTCGCACAGCAGAACGTCTACGGCTACTTTTTTCTTGAGGATCTGCTCACGCCGCCTATCCTTGAGGATCTACAGGCCGCATGCCCGTACCAGCCGCTTCCGGACGGCACGGAATCCGCTGCATTTGTATATGCCAACTACTTCCTGTGCAGGAAAATTACATCCAACGAGCGCCTGTCACTGCTGCGCCTTGCCTCCGACCGCTTTCCACTCAAATTGTATACACACCATCCCAGTCCTCTGCTCCCAAAGGCGGAGTACATCGGTCCCGTTGACTATTACGACACGATGCCCTACATTTTTCAACACAGCCGCATCAACCTGAACATCACGTTAAAGAGTATTCATTCCGGCATTCCGCTCCGCTGCATGGACATCATGGGCAGCGGCGGTTTCCTGCTGACGAACTATCAGGAAGATTTCCTGGATGATTTTCAGCCGGGCGAAGATCTCGTATTTTATGAGAGCGAAGATGATTTTCTTGGCAAAATCACTTACTACCTCTCACATGATGCTGAGAGAAGACAGATCGCGGCAAACTGCCTTGGGAAAATGTCGGAATCCCACACGTTTGTCCACCGCGTCAACGCTATGTTGAATGTTATCTAAAAAGACCGCCGCATAAAACGGACAGTCGCTTTGACGCGCTAAGTAATATGAGGAGAAGAACATGCCCTTCGATTTCAGATGGAATGCATCTGGAAATTCGGATCAAAAAATACGGCATTTCTAACCCGACGGGTTTTGCATCTGCGATGATCCGTGTTTTTCCAAGTTTTGAGCACTCCACGGGTGTGTCCGCAATCCGCAGACAATTTTAGGATTCTCGTGTGTCCCTTGCGGCACTGATGAACAAAACATAACCGCGCGAAGCCGCTGTCTGAGCCGTCATCTGCCCTGTTTTCAATAGCTGATGACGGCGAGTTCGGTTCGCGCGGTTTTATATTGTCTGTGAAGCAGTGCCGCTAGGGACACTAGGGAATCTGCTCATTGTCTGCGGTTTGTCGGACACATTCCGTGGATTGTCAAAACGTGGAAGAGACACGGAATCCGATGCAAAAGCCCGTCGGGAAGAAATGCACGCATTTTTTTCAATGAATATTCCATCTGCATTTCCATCTGAAATCGGTGGGATGTGTTTCTTATCATATTACTTAGCACCTCAAATCAACCTCCCGTTTTATGCGGCAGTCTTTTTAGGCATACATTTCAATGTCTTCCGTCAGAAGCGATACGGCTCTCTCATATCCCTGATAAAGGGTATAATTCTTCTCTACAAGTTCCTCGATTCCCATCTCTTCTTTTTGATAGATTTCATCTCCCAGCGCATATTCTTCTGTCTGCGCATAAGACACCATCATACCAAACAGCGGAAGCTGTTCCAGTTCTTCGTTGTGATCCATCATACGCTTCAGGTCTGGCATCAGTTCCGCCACAGACCGCTGCTGGCGCAGTTCCTGCAGCAGCTTCTCCTGTATCGCAAGTCCCTGCTTTACCTGCGTGCCAATGCTGTCAATCTGCTGGCGCATCTTATGCCATTCCGCTGCCAGCTTTGTCTTCGTCTCCGCCGAATATGCATCCGGAATGTTCTTCTCAATCTCCTCGAACGGAAGCGGTCTACTGCAATATTCCGCGACGACATCTTTCAATGTCATAAGCCGGGTTCCCTCGATGCGTGCGCCTCCCTCTGTCGCATCGATAACCTCAATCAGCCCCTCGTTCGCACGGATCGCCTTCTCAAACCATTTTTTGTAGTACCACATCTGGAAATCCGTCTCTAACATGGTTCCGTCAATTCCCTCGACCTGGATCCGGTTTCGGCTCTTTATATATTCGTCATTGTCGCCGAACGCCCCTTCAATTCCCGCCGTATGTGAGATTCCGCCGGTAAACGCCATGTCCTGGCCGATCAGGATCAGCTTGCGGAAGCCCAGATAGCATGCAAGCGCAAACGCCGTCGCAGAAACGCAGCCGCCGGACGGAATATCCGGAAACGGGTACTCCATGTTCTCATCCAGGATCTGATTCCAGCGCTTTTCAAAAAAGCCATAATAGTACACCCGCTTCGCACAGTGTTCCAATACCCACGGACGGGTAATGCGGTTGCAGCACCATGCCAGATCCGTCACATCCAGATTTTCAAAGAAACGGTCCGGGGATTCCGGGTCAATCGTACACACCATGTCCGGTCTTACGCCCGCCCGCAGCACCGTGCGCAGCGCGGCGTCAACCACCACAATAAATGCCTTTCCCTGTGCTTTTTTCAATTCTGAAATATTTTTATCCAGGGACGGTCCGGCGGACACCAGAATCGCCGGTATCTCCTCGACGTTTAATCCCTCAAGTGCCTGCCTGATCTGGTAAATATTTCTGCATCCGATCATATGTTTCATATTGTACAGCGTATGCTGCGGCACCATGCGTTGAAAGGTCAGCCGCGTGCTCTTGTGTACAATCTCTTCCTGCAGACGTTCCTGTATCGCATCCATGAATTCCTCGCACGCATCATGGTACAAGACATCATATCCCGGCAGAATACAAAATTCCATAATCATAAAATTCAGATCCTGCAGCGTAAATCTCATAATGGTTTCTATATCCGCCGTCACCCCGGGAACGCAGATCTGCAGTCTGTCATCCGCAATAAGATCCGACAAATCCATGACACAGTTCACCAGATAAAAAAAGGAAGCGTTTGGCTCATACACGATGACATGATTGGTGTCGTCACACTGCCCAAGCAGTTCCCGGATGTGTCGTCCATCCGACAATCCAAACACAAAATAGGTCTCGTAAATCCGCGGCGGATACCGCTTTGCATAGCAGCTTGCCGCTGCTTCCGGATCCAGTCTGCTGTTTAAATACCAGACCCTGTTCGTCGTCTGAATTCCAAAGATCTTCTCCTGCTTCTCTGTCTCTGCCGTTATGATATTGTTATCTATCGTTATAGAATAAAGCTGTTCCAGAAGCGCTTTATTTCTCTGTTTCCATGCTTTTTCATTCTTATCGAGCAATGTCATCTGTTCGTTCCCCTTATTTCTCCGGACTCTGATTCTCTTCTGCTTCCAGGCAAAGGATCATTTCCTCTGCCAATCCCTTCAGGCAGTCCGCCATCCCCAGCATATCCTGAGCCTGATAGTTCTCGATTAAAGTTTTTAACACTTCCAGAAATTCGAGCGCACGCGCACTGTCTGCCCCTGCATAGATTGCCTGTATCATTTCCTGAAACTGCGGCAATAAATTGCGGACTGCTTCCAATCCATCCTGCCCCCTGTTCTGGTACAGGCACTCGGTTGCATGTTCTATGTCTGTTCTTAATTTTACAGTATCCATCGATTATGTTCCTCTATCTTACTCATTCGCTATCTGACCTTTAAGCTGAAAAAAGCCGGCAGTAAACTGCCGGCTTTTAAATTTACTACAATAATGATTACTGTAATAAGGATAATACACCCTGAGTAGACTGGTTAGCCTGAGCAAGCATAGACTGTCCTGCCTGAGCAAGGATGTTGTTCTTGCTGTACTCAACCATCTCTTCAGCCATATCTGTATCACGGATACGAGACTCTGCAGAAGATGTGTTCTCAGAAATGTTGTCCAGGTTGGAGATTGTGTGCTCAAGTCTGTTCTGTAATGCACCCAGCTTAGAACGCATAGAAGATACGTAGCTGATAGCATCCTGAGCTGCAGACATTGCCTTACCAGCTGCAGAGAAGGAAGATACTACTAATCCGCTAACGCCAAGACCTGTAGCAGACATATCAGAGATATCGATTGTGATAGCCTGTCCGCAAAGGGAACCTACCTGAAGCTTCTTACTTGTGAAGTTACCATCGATCAGGTTCATTGTGTTGAACTGAGTTGTAGAAGCGATTCTGGTGATCTCAGATGCTAACTGGTTGATCTCCTGCTGAACTGCAGTTCTGTCTGAGGTTGTATTGGTATCGTTTGCTGCCTGAGTTGCTAACTCATTCATACGCTGTAAGATGGAGTGTGTCTCACTTAATGCACCCTCAGCTACCTGAATAAGGGATACACCATCCTGTGCGTTGTCAGAAGCTTTATTTAAGCCTCTAACCTGGCTTCTCATCTTCTCGGAAATCGTAAGACCTGCTGCGTCATCTGCTGCGCGGTTGATCTTGTAACCAGAAGATAACTTCTCAGAAGACTTAGCCTGTGCGCCTGTTGTGATACCTAACTGTCTGTTAGCGTTCATTGCTGTAAGATTGTGCTGTACTACCATAATTGTTTCCTCCTTGAATATGATGCAGCATCCATGCTGCATGTGCTTTGTAATGTGGTTTCTGCCTCTCCCGGCCGTACGCTCCGCTTAAGCTTCCACCTCAAGTAACAATTGTTATCTTGTTTACTTGTAATATATATCGGACGAAAGTCACGATACTTTATAGAAAAAAGAAAAATCTTTTTACTATCTGCAATTATTTTTTATTATCCGTAAACTGCGGCTCCATATAGCCGGACTTCATCATGCTCTTGTAATACTGATTGACGACCTTCTGACTCTTGCGCACTTCCTTGACCTGTTTGCGCACAGAGGCAAACTTCTGCGTCATCAGATCTTTGTTGCGCGCCTCCTGCGCCTGAATCGTTGCGCTCTTATCAGTCAGCCTGCGGATGTATTCCTGCATTTCCGCAATCTCTTCGCGGTATTCCTGCTGATTGGTCTGCAGATCTGCTTTTATCTTATCGTAAACCTCCTGGAATCCGGCGTCAAGAAGCTCCAACTGTTCGATCTGCTTTGCTTTTTCCTCCACGCAGGCGTCAAAGTCATCCGGATCAAGACCCGGATTCTCCAGTTCTTCCTTCTGTCGTATATTCAGTTCAATAATCGCATCCAGAACCGCACTTTTTTTCTTCAGGCTCTGGATCATGATTGTAAGATATGGATTCTTCTCCATTCGCTGCTCCTGTCAATCTGCTGTAACCGACACACCGTTGCTTCTATCTTGATGCATGTGCCGTTCTCATAACTTCCTTCCATGTATCACGCATGGTACGAAGATGCTTTAGCACCTCTTCCATGATGTCTTTATCTTTTTTGATATTTGCCTCGCGAAGGCGCATCAACAGATAGTTGTAGACCTCGTCAAAATCCTTTGCCACCGGATATTTATGGTCAAGTGTACTCTGAAACTCCTCAATAATACGCTGCACCTTCATAATATTATTGTGTGCTTTCTGAATATCATTCGCATCGATCCCCTCGATCGCAAGATTGGCGAATTTGATTGCCCCCTCATAAAGCATCAAAGTAAGTTCTGCCGGGGAAGCGGTCATAATCTTGTTATTGGCATATGCTGCATATCCCTGATTTGCTAACATAATGGTTGTCCTCCATACATATATTCGTCTCTGCCGGTGCTTTTATGCACTCAGCAGAGACGCTTTCACGGCATTATGCCGTCTAATTTCCAAACAGACTCGACAGTGAGGATGTCTGGCTGTTCAGCTTGGATAATGCTGTTTCCATCGCGGAAAACTTATTGTAATAATAATCCTCTTTGTCCTGCAGTTTTTCTTCCCATTTCTTGATAAGATCGGTATAATCGCTGTATTCTGATGCCATCTCCTTGTCATTATATACCTTGTAACTGCTGCTTAAGGTAGATGACTTCATCTTCTCGCCGACTGCATCATAGAGACCGCTTGTCAGCTGCTGCATAAAGGAAATTACCGTATCCGGATCAGAAGTGATCATCGCCATCAGCTTGTCGGCATTTCCGGACGTAGCGGTGTCATCCTCGTCCCCGTCAATATGGTATGCATATTCCTGATTCTCCGGCGCATTGAAGTAGCCGAGAGTCTTAATGCCAAAGTTGGACAGATAATAGGTCTTTCCGTTTACCTCATAGCCCTTGCTCATTGAGGATGTCATGGCATTCATGACTTTTTCCAGACTCTCATCACGGCGCAGCAGGGAATCCTTGATCTTCTGCTCCCATTTCTCCACCTCGGAATCCGAGAGAGCATCTTTCTCATCATCAGTCAACGGCTCATAACCCTTTGCGGAATCCGCATTGTAGAGTGATGTAATCTCATTGATCAGCGCATTGTACTGTGTCAGGAAATCCTTTACTTTATCGTAAATTCCCTGTGTATCTGTCGATGTGGTAATAGAAATCGCATTCGTATCTCCCGCACCGGTTGCCTGCAATGCAGTGATCGACAGACCGTTGATGGTATATGTATTGAGCGAACTGGTATATTTGATTCCATTCAGAAGAATCTCGGAATCTGTACCATCGATCTTCTTAGCATCTGAATTGTACGTTATGTTCGTGCCGTTCTGAATCTCATGGGCACTCTGCACCTGGCTCACAAAGTCTGCAAATGCGGTTGCATACTCTGCAGATGTCTCATCCATCGCCGCGAGCTTCGACAATACCGCATTCTTATCAATGGCATCCTGGTCTGCCTTCATGGCTGTCTTGTTGGCAGTAATCTGTGATGCGTAGGTATTGGTAAGCGTCGTCACCCCCGCTGAACCACTCGCCGCATAGGCATTCTTTACCGCTGCTGCAATGCTCGCTCTGGAAGCACTGTCAGCGCTGTCTAACGTATCCTCCGCATTTTCAAACGCATTGACTTTCTCAACATTTGAGGTCATCTTGTTGACAAAATCATCTGTCAGGGTGTCCTTGTTTGCTTCTTTTAAATCTGTAAGCGCATCTGCGGCACGGCCGATATCTGTTGCTGCGGCTTTCTGATGATACACCATCTTCTGGATTTCACTCTGTGTGCAGGCAGAAAGTGCAACTGTCTTGCCGTCTGCTACTTCATTACCGTCACTGTCGATCTGTACCAGATTGCCACTGCTGATTTTGTATGTATTCCCGTCAGAACCTGCCAGAGTATTGTTGTCATTCTGTGTGTAGGTCACACCATTGCTGTCTGTATACTTGTAATAACCGGTTCCACGCGATTCTGCGGTTACCTCATAGTAATTGGTGTTCTCCTTGATCGTGGCAGTGTTCACCGTACCGTCATCCGCCGTATATGAATACGTGGCATTGCCGTCTGTGTCCTTCCCGCCGGTCGCTGTCCATACATGACCGTCACCGTCTGTGTAAGTACCGTCGTCATTCTTGGTGTAAACGTTGTTGCTGCCATCTTCATAGGTAACCATCTTGCGGATATAAGTCGTATCACCGTTCTCATCCTTATAGCTGTAAATGGTATTACCAAGACTGTCCGTATCGGACTTCGTGTAGACATTTCCGTTTGCATCCATCAGGGAATCCACTCGCTGGGATGCCGTCATTCCAAGCAGTGTCTGCAGCTTCTTCTGATCTGCATCGGAAAGTCCGCTGCTCTTTAAGGCATCCATCATTGCCGAATAAGCGCTGGCATAACCATAGGATGCGGTCAGATTGGCATTCTGTGCCGACTTTGTCTTGTAATCCTCCTGCGCCGCCTTGTAAGCTGCGATCGCATCCGTGATATTCTGGTTAAGTTTATTGCCATCTGCATCATAATACTGTGTATAAGACGTATAGGTGGCATCGGTTGCCTTGGACTGTACATTCAGCCCCAGCTTTGTCAATGCACTGATACCATCTGCATCGCCGCCTGTAAGTGTAAAATCATTATCCTTTCCGGTGCTCTTGGAGCTGATAAAGAAACGATGGTTCGTCTCATCGTAATTCGCACTGACGCCTGCGTCCTTCAATGATGCAAGGAAGCCCGCAACCGTCGTCCCCTGTGTTACCGTAATGGAAGTCGTCGTTCCGTCTCCCATCGTCAGATTGATCTTACCGTCCCCACCGGTATAGCCAAGCTCCGCCAGCGTCGTGCCTGTGGACACGCTGCTATCCAGCTGGCCGCCGGTCAGATATCCCGCCTGCGCCACACTGATAACATTCAGGGTCTGTGTACCGCTCGGCGCAGTATTGCTTGCTGTCACTGTAGCTTTGGTGGTATCGGACACCGTGGTGGATTTCAGATTGTATGCGCTGGATAATCTGAGATTACCCACGCTGGAATACAAGCTGTAAATCTTGGTATTGAGCGTCTTCCAGGCATCCTGCTTCCAGGAAAGCTTGGTCTGCGCTTTTTTGTACTTGTTGGTCTTATAGTTATACGACGATACCAGAGCCGAGATGATCGCCTCTGTGTCCAGTCCTGAATTTAATCCAGTAATACGAATTGGCATATGCTCACCGTTCCTTTCTATAACTTCTCATCCACAAGGATTCCCGCAATCTCCCATACCTTGGCGATCATGTCCAGTGTCTCCTCCGGCGGATACTCCTTGATGACTTCCTTTGTGGTCTTGTCGATGATCTTGATTGTAACACGGTTCGTCTTGTCGTGAATTCCGAAGATCGCCTCCGAGTTCTTCATCTGTTTGTTCAGATCATTGACCGCTTTTTTTAACTGTGTTCCCTGCTTTGCATCTTTTTCCTGGGACGGATCCTTATCCTCCTGATCCTTCTCTGTAAAAAAGTTCTGCACCGCGGGCTTCTTATCTGCTGTCTGCGACAGCCCTGCCTGTGTGGATGCTTCCGGCTGTACCGCAGTATCCGGCGTTTTTGTGGATGTCGCTGCCGCACTTCCCTGATACGACGCTGCCGCTCCGCTCTTCATACTCTCTATTTCCATCTCTTACCACCTCCGTGTGATACATGGCTCCTCTATGTTCCCGGTTTTCTATGTCTTATATCGGAGAAACTATGGCTTTTATTAACCGCATCAGAAAAGATTCTTCAACGCCTCCATTGCATCTGTTGCGTTCAATGCCGCCTTGTTCTCATTCTGAATCTGGAGGTAAACCTCCTTACGGTATACCGGCACTTCCTTCGGTGCACTGATTCCGATCTTGACCTGATCTCCGCGGATCTCTAACACCGTGATCTCAATATTATTGTTGATGACCAGTGACTCCCCTTTTTTGCGTGTCAATGCCAGCATGCCTTATTCCTCCGCTTTCTTCTTTCCTTTTACTACGTCATAGATCTTATATTTGACAGGATAGTCATCTTCCACAATGATCTGTGCTCCCCTGCGGGTGTCTGTGTTAATGACAATCGGCGCCTTGAGGTTCACCGAGGTATCCTTCGGATCCGGCGCTGCCGTAAGTGTGACGAGCACGTAAGTATTGTCCTCTGTCATCCCGCCGAGCGGACGAAGCATCTCATCGTTCACCATCGGATTGTAATCCGGGCGCACGAGGTTTGGCTGCATGACCGGAAACGCCGTGTGCGGATCGTCCATGGACTGGAACCACATCACGGAACTCTTGTCTTTTTCCTTTTCCTCATCAAATATCAATGCAAAATTCCGGTATTCCGGAAGTCCGATCATTCCATCCTCCAATGTAATGATCTTATCATCCGCAATATCGATTTCCCCAAAAAGTCTTGTGTTTGCTTTCATCGGTTCTCCTCCAGCTTCCCCGTTTGGTGTCTGTTAAATATAATTCAATAATGTTGTCTGATTGATCTTCGCCGCAGCCTGTAAGGATGCCTGATATGCAGTGTACGCCGACGCATAGTCAATAATGATCTCGGACAGATCCCGGTCTTCGTTGGTGGACTTTAATTCCTCCATCGTGGTCTGCTGATTTGCCATACGGTTCTTGGTCAGATCCAGGCTCTGCCCCTTGCTTCCGAGGTCCGTGTTCGCCAGATTAACCTTCTGCAGATAATCGTCAAAATTACCGATGTAGCTGTTATAAAGCTTCTGCAGATTATCGTCCGCGTAATCGCGTTCTTTCTTCGCCGCTGCGATCCAGTCCTCAAGTGCCGCCTGACAGTCATCGGAAGAATACTCCTGCATTTTCTGCATTTTCTCCAGTTCCTCGACTTTATTGTTTGCGTCCTGTGCGAACTTTACCGCCTCGATCATGGCGTCAACGTCTCTTCCAATCGATGCATCAAATACAGCGGATGCCTGTGTATTGACCGTCAGGGTCTGGTTTGCCGCTACGACATAGTTGATATCCTGATAGATTTCCTTGCCGTTTTCAAACTTTATATATTCCACCGGATTTGCCGCATCTGTGATGTTGGTGCAGTTGTAATAATACTCCGGGCGTACCTCGCCTTTGTTAAATCCGGTCTTGGTGTAGTTGACATCCAGGCTTGCCTTGCCGCTCTTGATCGTTGATGACGCATCAGAGCTTAAGATCAGCTCACCGCTCTCCTTAATAAATACCGCTTCACCGTCTGTGATATTGTAGGTGTTGTCCGCAGTCTGGGATGCTTTTGCCCAGTCCTCAAACGTATCGTATACGGTTACCTTCAGTTCGCCGTCCGTCTGTGTCACACCGGCTGCATCTGTGTAGGAATAGCTGAGCGTTCCGGTCGCACCGTTTGCCGACAGCGCATTGCCGTCCTTGTCCGTGATGCTGTCGATCTCGCCGTAGCTTAAACGGATACGGTCGAATGTCGCCTGCTTCGGATTCGAGATGGTGTTGCCTGTCACCTCCGCCGCTGTGGTCGGGAGTGTCACCTCATCGCTGTAGTAGCGGTGCTCTTCCAGGTTCTTATAGGAAAGTCCCTGTGTGATATTGTAAGATGTCGTATTGTCGTCTGTCATAAAGGTCAGCTTCTGATTCGTGCGGTAACCGGTAAAAACGGTACGTCCCGCATAATCTGCATTTCCCTCCGCGTAGACCTGATCCCGCAGCTTCTCTAACTGGGTCAAGATCGTCTTGCGGTCATCTGCGGTAATCTGATCGGATGCTCCGTAAGTACACTGTGTACGGATGTCCGTCAGAATCGTCTTCATATTGGCAAGTGCCGTCTCTGTCACTTTCATCCAGGATTCTGCATCCGGAATATTGTTCTCGTAATACTGGTCAATCTCGCTGAGTGTTGTGCGGAGTCTGAGTGAACGCACCGCAATGACCGGATTCTCGGAAGGTCTCTGAATCTTTTTCTGGGATGTCATCTGATTGTTCAGATTGTTGACATTCACTTTATTTCCATTGATATTGCCCGTCGTATTGTGAAGTATAATGTTATTCGTAATACGCATTTATGATTCCTCCTCATGTCCTTGTCTATACACCGGTCTCAAGGATCAGTCTGTCATAAATCTCTGCCATGACAGATACCATCTTTGAAGAAAGATTGTAGGCATTCTGGAATTTGATCAGATCCATTGCCTCCTCATCTTCATCAACGCCCGAAATCGACATACGCTGCGTGTCAATCGCGCTCGCCACATTCTGGTAATTCTTGCTGAAAATTTCTGACTGCTGGGTGTCCACGGAAATATCTGCAATCATGCATTTTAAGAATCCGTCCGCCGTACCTCCGCGGTAAAGCACCTTGCCGCTCTTTAACGTCGCAAGTTCCTCCACGAGATCGTACGCATCCACGCCACCCTTTCCGTTGATGTCAACGGTTGTCGCCAGCTTGGTCGGATCCTTGACAATCATACTGTTCACACAGATATTTGCTGCTGTCAGCTTGTAATACGTGTCTGAGCCAGATCCGTTGACTGCATTCCCGTTCGCATCTTTGCCGTCGAAGGAAAACTCTTCGCCGGTCACGGTGTCTGTACCGGTGAAAAATGCATATCCGCTGGTGGAATTGCCGTCCAGATCGACACCTTTTTTCAAAATATTGTTGAATTCCGTCGCAAAGCTGCGCAGGAACTGGTTCATCTGACTCATATAATACGGAATACCCATCGCGTCAATCGACGTTCCGACCGATGCCGTGCGTCCGTCTACACGTGCCTGCTCTTCCGCCGTGAGCGCTCTCTTCATATTAAAGGTATAGGAAGTGATGTTGCCGTCCGCATCCTGCTCAAAGGTAAATCCCTCATATGCGTACTCTCTACCGTTGATCGTCAATATGCCTTCCTCCGGCATGCTGACTCCCACAATACTCGTGATGGAAGGATTGGTAATCTGAACCTCGGTGCTGTTTAACACCTTTGCCAGTCCTGAGAAATTCTCGCCGTTATTTCCGTCGCGGATGTCAAACAGCGCTTTTAACGTGCCGGACATCGAGCTTCCGCCCGCATTAAAGGTATTGCCTGTCTTCGACCATTTAATATCATAAAGTCCGGCTGCATCCGTCTGGTTGACCTTATACTCTCTCGCCTTGCACTCGAGCGTCTCGTAATTGTAGGTATCTACAAGCACCTGACCACCGATTTTTACAGTGTAGTAATTGGCACCTGTCGGCTCGTCCGGATGGTTCGTATCCGTGATCGGCACCTCGGAAACCTCGGTCGGCACAATCTCGGACAACTCATCAATCAACAGGGCTCGCTGGTCGCGCAGCTCGTTTGCGTAGCCGCCCTGAATCTCAATGACGTTGATCTGCTTGTTCAATACCGCTATCTTCTCCGCGATCGCGTTAATATTCTGGACCGTGGATTTGATCTCATCATTCGTCCCCTTCTGAATATCGGTCAGTCCTTCTGACACGCTGTTGAAGTAGGTTGCCAGATTCTGTGCGCTTCCGATAAACTGCTGGCGGGTATTGACATCCGATGCATTGTTCTTCAATGTATCCAGTGAATTGAACATCGTGTTCAGGATCGTCGTAAAGCCCTTGGATGAGCTGTCGTCGATAAAATAGTTCTCGATCTGTTGTAAGTAGCTCAATTTTGTCTCATACAGTCCGACCGATGACTGATTGTACCAGTATTTTGTATCGTAATACTGATTTCGGATCTGCTTGACAGATAAGGTCGTAACGCCGCTTCCCACAGCTCCGTACTGCTGGTGCACTAAAAGCGCATCCGATGCCACACGGTTCGACTGCTGTCTGGAATAGCCGGTTGTCTGCACGTTTGCAATATTGTTAGCCGTTGTATTCAGTGCGACCTGATAGGCACTTAAGCCTGATGATGCAATATTTAAACCAAAAAATGTAGATGGCATGTAACACCCTCTCTTTCTATTACGCGCTCAATTATCCAAGCTGGGTCAGCAGATGTTCGATCATCTCATTGACCACATTGATGAAACGGCTGGCTGCATTGTAAGCATTCTGATACTTGATCATGTAGGTCAGCTCCTCATCGGAAGATACGCCGATGACCTGCTGTCTCTGATTGTCCACAGAAGCCACCGTTCCCGTGAGGCTGGTCGCCGTGGAATTGTAGACATTTCCGTAGGTTGCCATCTCACCGATCATATCTTTGTAGTAATCCTTAAAGCTGCAAGCTTTGGTGTCGTTCGGGTTCAGCGTAAGCCGCTCCTCATCCCACACACCGGCCAGCTTTGCTGCCAGTGCATAATCGACATCACCGTTCTGGCATAGATGCGGCAGCAGCGTTTCATCGATCACAAGCGCCTCGTTGACACTTAAGCTCTGCAGTGTGTACTGCTTTGTGGTATCGTTCGGGTCCTCTTCATTGTAAATGTAGATCTCCTTGGTCTCCGTCACCGGGTTGCCGTTGGCGTCCACTTTCGGATTGCCGTTCTCATCTACCGGCTGATAGGTGTAAGTCGCCTTTGTGTACCGCTCTGTTCCGATTCTGGAGAACAGTTCCTGCGGCGGAAGCTGCTTGTCGGAACCGGTCGCGCAGTTGTCTGCATCCAGAATTTTGGTGTTCGCATTTAATGTTACGGTCGAGCCGTCCGCCAGTATCACATCCAGCGTTGTAGCAGCACCGTTCGTAAGATTCTTAATCGTATCTTCCGCAGTCACATTCGGACAAAGCACATCATTTAACGCGGTCACGATGCCGTGGATCATCTGATCCAGCTGTGCCTCTGCCCGCAGCATGACGGACATTCCGGTCGTATCGTTATAGGTATCCTGATCCAGTCCTTCAATATCCGTATAGTTCGCGATATGGTCGCCGCGCGCCAGTACCAGCGCTTTCAGTTCACCCATATCGTTCTTGTTCTCTGTGGAGATATCCCGGCTGCCAAAATCAAATACGTTGACGTATTTTCCCTTGTTCACATCCGAAAGGTAGCCCCAGTACGGTGTGATAAAACCGGTCAGCTTGTCTGTTTTCTTCTCGATATGATAGCAACGGCTCTCATCGATAAACTCCGTGCCCTCAATGCTGACTTTCACAATACCATCGGCTGTCTCGTTGTAGGAAATATCCACGAGGGCGGACAGCTCATCCAGCGCCTGGTCTCTCGCATCGCGCAGGGTCATGGCTGTCTCGATGCCGCCCGCCTCTACTTTCATGATCTGAAGGTTGAGATCCTGGATGGTATCGCCGAGCTTGTTGACCTGATCGATATTGTCGCTGATCTGCGTATTGATGTTGTACTGGTAACTCTGTAATCCCGAATAAACCGCATTCGCGCGGCTCACGAACAGCTGTGCCTTCTGGACAACCAGATTCTGGCTCACGCTGTCATCCGGCGTCTTGTACAATTCCTGAAAAGAGGTCCAGAAATCTTCCAGTGCATCCTGGAAAGCCTGTCCCTCCATCTCCTGAAAATAAGTCTCGACCTCGTTGGTCGCCTCATAAGTTGCCGCATAGAATGCCTGCCGTCCCGACTCCGTGCGGTAAGAGCGATCCAGAAATACGTCTCTGGAATGAATCACATCACCGATGTAAACACCCAGACCGGACTGCTGCTTGCTGACTGCCGTCGTCTCATTAAAGGTTACATAGTTGCGGTCGGTAAACAGTACCTGCTGACGTACATATCCCGTGGTATCTACGTTTGCAAGGTTATTTGCCGTTGTATTTAATGCGTTCTGGCTGCTCTGCAAGCCGGACACGCCGATAAACAATGTTCCAAAACCATTTGCCATGGTATCTTCCTCCGTGCTGCTCTATCTACTGCTTCGCGTCAAATCCGCTGCCGCCAAGCAGGTCTCCTGTATTATAGGCGTTTTTATTGTAATTAGCGGTCTCCGGCGCCTGCCGCATGCTCTTTAGCAGCGTAAGGTCAAATTCCACCATCTCCATCGCCTGCTTTAAAAGGGCCTCGTTCTGATGGTTCAATGTCTGCATCTTCGTTCCCACTTCTAAAAGTCTGTCCCGGCGCTCCGCAAGCATCTGCTGCTCTCTGGGCTGGTTCTCCAGATAACCGATCATACGGTTGATCGTCATCTGCTCCGGCTTTTTCCCGAGAACCGTCGCCATGTCATTAAGCACCTGCGTGCGCTTGTTCGACAGGTTTAACAGGGTGCTCGCCGCCTCCTGCTCCTTCTCCGTCACCTCGCCAAGCTTCGCAATGTCCGCTTTGATAATCGCCTGGCTCTTCACATCCGCGAGATCAATCAGCGTCAGATATTCCGTTTCTTCTTTTTCCAGAACTCCCAGAAGTTCTTCCATTAAACTAGCCACAATCTGCCCTCATTTCTCTTATCCTACAGCATAAAGGAACGATATTTCTCCAGAAGCTTCTCTGCAAAAGCCTCGTTGCTCACATCGTAAGTGCCGGATTTCACCTTTGCGGAGAGCGCCGCCACCTTGTCCTCTCTGATGTCAGAAGTCTCGGCTACTGCCTGCTTTGCGATCTGATAATCATATCCTATGGAAGAGATCTCAACCTGATCCCGGCTCTTCTCAGTCTTTGCTGCTGCGGATGCCCCGGCTGCTCTGTTTGTCTTATAAATCTGTGCCACGCTGTTATACGCTTCTACTCGCATAATGGCATCTCCTTTCTATTCTGTAACGCAAAAATAACTTTTCTAGTCAATATATCGGATGATTTGGTTTTTTCCTTAGTGATAATTTTTATGAGATAAAAAGATTTCGTCTTATTTTCATCATTGACGGCACCAAAACAAGGGCATTGATCTGCCCTCAGAGTCATTCTTAAGGCGCAGATGCAATCCCCTGCAAAATAATGTATATGAATCCATTCATTTGAATACAAGCACCTGCTTACCCGCAGATACCATTACTGTGCAAAAACAATTTCACTGTGCATCAGCCAATTCGCTGTATAAAAACCGTTTCACTGTGTATCAGCCAATTCACTGCGCAATGGCAATCACTGCAATACGAGTGTCACGGTCAGTGTTCCGCCATTCGCTGATGCCTGAATCAGCAGCGGCTGTGAAAATGTATTCGTAAACTTCAGATCCAGATAGCTGCCTGCAATCGTCGCGTCAAGTCCCGCCGGAAGATAGTCTACCGGAAGGGAATGTGCATGGCGCTCCGTTGCCGGAAGTCCCGCATATACCATCGCCGCATACAGTGTGGACGATACCTGGCACACACCGCCGCCGGTGCCGGTGCCCTTTTTGCCGCTCACATAGATCGGAGCCGTCACATATCCGTTCGCAGATGTGCGCGGTAAGATGGTATTGCTGAAAGAAAAGCTGCCGCCCGGCTGTACCACCGTGCCGTTAATGCGCTGTGCCGCAAGCGCCACGTTTGTTGCGCGCGGAATATTGTCAACATAAGAAGTCGTACAGGTACCGATCACCGTGCCGGATGCCTGCTGCGTGCTCTGTGCCGGTGCACTGCTCTGCGCTGTCCCATTGTTCTGTGTCCCAGTCTGGCTGTCCGTCTGCTGCGCCTGGCTGTCTGCCTGCTGTACTGCCACCACCGGCTGTCCGTCCGCGCTGCCGTTTCTGCCCTCGGCTTTTCCATATGCCACATAATGTCTGCAGTAAGCCGCCATGTCGCTGCCGAACGCCGCCTGCAGATCCTCATAACGCTGTCTGTATGCCTGCGGATTAAATTCCGCGCTGGCATTGCGGCCTTCCTTCACGCCAAAGCTGATGAAATGGTTCAGAAGCGCATCTGCATTATTTCCATAGGCTGCCGCCACATCCGGATACGCCGCACTGTAATAGGATGCGTCAAACACCGCACGGTACGCCGCGCGATCCGCCTGCCCTGCCTGTGCCTGTACCGGATGCATCACCATAAGCATCACGCCAGACAGCACACACAACATTCCTAATAACCATTCCTTTTTCACAGCTCTCATAACTCTTCCTCCGAACGTAACCACAGTTTCCTCACAGACCGCCTTCCTTCTGTCTTTCTCCTGTGTGCATTCTTTCCGTTTCCTGCGGTTCTGTCTTTTTTTGCATTGTAACAGAGGGTTTATCAAAAAACAAGCAAAGTTTTCAGAAAGTGTCAGAAAAATTGCATTTGTATCTATTTTCCGCTTTTATCTTCATCAAGTGGTTCTTTTTCTTCCTCCATTTGTGCAAATCCAAGCACAACCTTAAAGAGATCGCCGTCCACATAGAGCATAAAGCTGCCGCCCATCAGTTCCATCAGGCTCTTTGCAATGGAGATACCGAGTCCGCTTCCCTCGGTATTGCGCGATTCGTCCCCGCGGACAAAACGCTCCATAAGTTCCTCACTGGATATGTTGAGCGGGTAGCGCGACGTATTCCGGAAAATGAGTTCCACCTGCCCGCCATTCTCCCGCAGATCCACGTATACCCGCGTGCCCGGCTGTGCATATTTGCAGATATTGTTCATCAGGTTGTCAATCACGCGCCAGAAATGTCTGCCGTCCGCCATCACATACACCGGCGTCTCCGGCTTCTGGATCAGCAGCGTCAGATCTGCGGCGTTCAGTTTGTCCTCGAATTCTCCGACGATCTGCACCACAGAGACGCCCGCCTCGAGTTTTTCCAGATGCACGGCGAGATTGCCCGTGGAAGCTTTCGACGCCTCGATCAGATCCTCAATCAGCTTTTTCAGCCGGTTTGACTGACGCTCTAACACTTCCAGATACCCCTCTGCCGTCTCATTGGAAAGCTCCTCTTTTTCCAGAAGATCCACATAATTGATGATGGAAGTAAGCGGCGTCTTAATATCGTGCGAGACGTTCGTGATGAGTTCCGTCTTAAACCGCTCACTCTTCACGCTCTCGGCAACCGCCTTTGCCATACCCGTCTGGATGCTGTTGAGGTGCTCGCCGTGTTCCTTTAAATCCCGGTACATGTGCGTCGTATCGACCGGGTGCTCCATATCGCCCTCCGCAAGGCGTTCGCCTCCCTCTGCGAGACGCTTCATCTGTAAAACTCCCCAGAAGATGCATGCAAACTCTACGACTTTTACAAACCGCCAGCCCGCTCCCATGCTGCTTCCTGTATGAAGCGTGCCGGCAAGCGCTTCCGCCATCATGGCAATGCCAAAAACAAGCACCGCCCTTAGGAAAAGAGGCAGATTCCGGGTCACCGCGCCGCAAAGCCTGCCGATCACGCCAAGCGCCATGTAGACGACGGTATTTTTCCACCATGCCCCGGCTTTCACGCGCGCAGCAAAGGTCAGCAGCGACAGAAGCGCAATCCACCCTCCCGCTATGAGGCAAAACAAAACCCCGACAAGCATCGGCACTGCAGCATTTCTGCCGTTGACAGCTTCCATCAGGATCAGAAACAGAAATCCCTCCGCCACCAGCGCAAATCCGAGATACACATCAAGCGGCATGCCATCCAGCCAGGTAAGCGTAATCCCGTCCTCTCCCGCGTGATGCCCCGCCGACCGCACCAGCCACACCAGGCAGAATACGGCAAGCACAAATGCCGCCGCCAGAATCGGGAAAATGGCATAGCGGACGCCATACATCAGCGCCGTAAGCGTCGTCACCTGCACAAACAAATCGTCACTCCAGCCAAGCGGCACATTCTCCGGAAGAATCGTGACTACCCAGTATTTCCGGTGCAGTGATTCCGCCGTGTAGTTCATCTGCAGCATGCCGTCAGTAAGCTGGTACGTTGTCCTGGCATCGCTTCCCTTTTGCTCCAGATCAGAGTTCCCGATTACAGTGACCGGTATTCCCACAAGCTCACCGCAGGTGACTCCGTCCAGAATCACACTGTTCGTCCAGTCGACCGTCTGAAATCCCGTGTTTTCGCTCAGACTGTCTGCATCGTCGAATGTCACATAGGTCCCGCTGTACGCATGGAGATCCAGATATTTTCCTACATCTGCGTCATACGTGTAATCATAGCCTGTCGCCAGATCCGGCGACAGCATCAGAATGCTCACATGTTTTACCGGGATGTATGCGTCCGGCGTTTCATAATAAAATATGCCGTCATCCGCATTGTAACACCGCTTCTCAATCTCCACCTGCGCAGCGTAATCTCCGCCATCCGTGTAGAGGCTGTACCCGCCCCACAGCGTCATGCTGTAATCGTAGCGTGTCACCTCATTGATGTCATAGCTTTTGCAGTACAGCTTATCCCTTGTGACCTTCTCATCAAAATTGCGCTCCACATAAGTGTACGATTCGTTGAGATCTACGGAATCAATATTTTCCGCTTCAATGATTCCATAGCGGAAATACGTGTCATTCCACCGATTATTTTCCGGTTTTGCACCATTTTCCATGTTCACACTGTAATCCAGCGACCGGATGGCATACTGATCTGCAACACTCTGATAACTCTTTGTAAGGAACTGCTCGCGCGACATCTCATACACGCCCGCCTGATCCATAAGCAACACGCCGGCAGCCCCTGTGAAAAATACCACCGCACCGAGCGTGATGCCGACCCACGCTGCCGCTTTTGCTCCCACACTGTCTTTTCTGTTTCTCACACTGTTTCCTCCATTTTATAGCCCCGTCCCCACACGACTTTCAAGTAGCGCGGCTCCGCCGGGTTATACTCCACCTTTTCCCGCAAATGCCTTATATGTACCGCGACCGTATTCTCCGTGCCGTAGGGATTGTCCCGCCACACCTGCTCATAGATCTGGTTCGGCGAAAATACTTCCCCCGGGTGTTCCATCAAAAGTTTTAAAATATCGTATTCCGTGCGCGTGAGCGATACCGGCTCCCCGTCGAGCGTGACCTCCTTTGTGCGGTCGCACAGTTCAATCCCGCCGATGGCAAGCACATCCCGTTCCTGCTTCATACTGCCACCAAGCTGCATATAGCGCCGCAGCTGTGATTTTACCCGCGCCTGCAGTTCCACCGGGTTAAAAGGTTTCGTCACATAATCGTCTGCTCCCACCGTCAGTCCCAGAATCTTATCGGTGTCCTCGCTCTTCGCCGTCAAAAGGATGACCGGCACGTTGCTTTTCTCACGGATCTTCACCATGGCAGAGATACCGTTCATCTCCGGCATCATGATGTCCATGAGCACGAGATGGATTTCTTCCTTATTTAATATATCTACGGCTTCCCTTCCGTTGTATGCCGTAAATACCTGATAGCCGTCCGCCGTCAGATAGATTTCCAGAGCCGACACGATGTCCTTTTCATCGTCACACACCAGTATGTTGTACATTTTCTCCCCTTTTCCGCGTAAACTCCCCGCAAGCCGCGCCGCACATGCCGCCTGCCGCTATTTGACGCTTTTTGATTCTGATTTTATTGTAGCGGAATGTTTATGAAGTTAAAAGAAGTGAATTCATTAAGATTTGATGAAGAAAGGAAAAAGACAGTAGGGCGTCTTTCCTCCTGTCTTTTTTATATCTACATTTAATTATAAGGTTCTATTCTGCATTTAAGCCATTTCCTGACCGTCCACTAATAGAACAGCAGATTTCCCCGCTTCTTTGCCTGCTTTAGCATCACATCAAAGAACACGCTTCCTATCACCAGCCACACCAGCGCCACGATACACAATCCCGGCAGCATGCCTGTATATTCACCGCCAACCGCGATCTGACGCAATATTTCGTTACATCTGGTCAGCGGAATGTAATGCGTAATCTTTAATATGGCATCACTGGTCGGCACGGTATCCGTCACAAAAAGAAGCGCGGTCTGTATCAGAAATACGATCGTTCCCGTCCGCTTAAAGTAAATTGCGATACCTGCCACAATCAGACCTATGCCGTACATTCCGAGGGATTCTAATAGAATCGGCACCAGAAACGCCGGATGAAAAGAAAATTCAATCCCCCACACGAACTTTGAAATGATGACAACAATCACAATCGTAATCGTCTCAAGCAGTACCGAGGAGACATATAATCCTCCAAACAGATACTGTAACGGATATTTCGAGGATACCTTCTTGTACAAGGTTCCGTGTGTCAGCTCGCTCTGCAGCGATCCCGCGACATTGGAAATTGCCGAGATCGCATAGATCCAGGCAACATATCCCAAAAGCACCAGTTCCTTGTAATTTCCATAATGATAGGTTTGTGCGTAAGAATTTCCGGAATCCGTCACCATAAATACCGTAAACAAAGCGAAATAGACCAATAAGTCGGAAATCATCCCAAACCGGTAACGGATCGACCGCAGAAAATCCATTTTTATCTCATACCAGAACATTCTAAACATCTGCCCGCTCCTCCCCATGATACAGTTTCTTATAAATCTGCCCGATTTCTTCCTCTCTTCCATTCTCCACGACTTCTGCAAAGCGCCCGTCCTTTAGGAAAATAAGCGTATCTGCGACATCCGATGCAAATGAGAAATCATGCGCAATGACAATGATACTTCTGCCATCACGGACACTGCGTATGGTATCCGCAACCAGCTTTCGGTTATCAATATCCAGTCCGTCCGTCGCCTCGTCAATAATCACGCATTTTGCGCCTGTCACAACCGCAGACATCAGCGATACGATGCGCTTCTGCCCGTACGAGAGCGTTTCGACCAGTTTATTTTTCACCGTCTCATAGATTGGGAATTTCTCTTTTCCCCGGTCAATCGCGGCATCCGCCGTACTTTTTCTTGACTTTTCGGACATTTGATTCTAATATCTTCCTGCATGCTTTGATATATGATAGAAGAAACTCTTTTTTCAGGGATTTTTCGTGTGAAATAGAGAATACAAAAGAGGTGCCAATGTGAAAATCAGGAGAAAACATCCGGTCAGAGTCAATCATCTCGGGAGCGATCCCATCCCACAGCTGGTGCGCCGGCTTGCCCTTCCGGCAATGCTCGCCCAGTTTGTCAATGTACTCTACAGCATTATCGACCGCATGTATATCGGAAATATTGCAAACGTCGGGGACATTGCGCTCGCGGGCGTGGGAATCTGCGGACCGATCGTGACGATGATCTCCGCGTTTGCCGCCTGGATCGGGAACGGTGGAGCGCCGTTACTCTCCATCAAATCCGGTGAACAGAATAAGGAGGGCGCTTCCGCCATCCTCGCCAACTGCTTTGTGCTTCTGATCGGCATGGCAGTCTGCCTGACCATCGGAGCGTATCTGTGCAAGGACGCCCTGCTAGTATGGTTCGGCGCGACGGAGCGCATTTTTCCCTACGCAGAAACCTACATGCGCATTTACCTGATCGGAACCGTCTTCGCCGTGCTTTCGCTCGGGCTGAACCAGTTCATCATCTGTCAGGGATTTTCCAATCTGGGCATGGTCTCCGTCATCATCGGCGCCGTTTTAAATATTCTGCTCGACCCGCTCTTTATCTTCGCCCTGCACATGGGTGTGCGCGGAGCAGCTGTCGCCACCGTGCTCTCACAGGCTGTTTCCTGCGCATTTTCGCTGTACATTCTGTTCCGCGGTCCCGTGCCGGTGAAAATCACGTTCCGCGGTTACTCCCTCCCGGTATGCCGCGATGTCCTCACGCTGGGACTGACGCCGTTTTTGATCATCCTGTTCGACAATGTGTTGATCATCGTCCAGAATGTCATGTTGAAAAATTACGGCGGCGCCGACAGCGACATGCTCTTAACCTGCAACACGATTGTGCAGAGCTTCATGCTGATTATCACGATGCCGCTCGGTGGAATCTCCGGCGGGACACAGTCGGTGCTCGGCTACAACTACGGCGCCGGCGACACCGCCCGCATCCGCCTTGCCGAGAAGCATATTTTAAAGACGGCACTGCTTTTCTGCACCATCATGTTCGTTTTTGCCCAGTGGGATGTCAGTGCAGGCATTTTCGTCGGATTATTTACGCAAAATGCCGCTTACAGATCTATGACGGTGCATTTTATCCACATCTACACGCTCTCCGTCATACCGCTTGCCGTACAATATGCGCTCGTTGACGGGCTGACCGGCATGAGCCTCGTGTGTGCCTCGCTGCCGCTTTCCTTCTTCCGCAAAGGGATCTACATCGCGCTGGCAGTCTTTTTGCCGATTCGCTTTGGCGCACCGGCGATGTTCTATGCCGAGCCGCTCTCCGATGTCGTTGCTGCCGTCGTCACGACGATCGTCTTTGTGACCGTCGTCCCCGGACTCCTCCGCAAAAGAGAGGCGCTCCTCGGCAAACACATAGAAAAATAAAAAGGAACGCCTGTCAGAAAATGGAACTGTCGCAATAAGCATAGCGTACTTTGCTCTGATAAGTAATATTATAAGAAATAGATACTTAAAAGTTCCAGATAAACATGCGGCGGCAAATTCTGACCGCAAAATCCGGTATTTCTAACCATGCCGCAGCTGGCATCCGTGATGATCCGTGTCTTTCCAAGTTTGGAACACTCCACGGACTGTGTCCGCAAGCCAGCAGACAATTTTAGGACTTTTGTGTGTGTCCCTAGCGGCACCAGACAACAGGTGGCATAAATGCCACCTTTATGTCGAACAAAACATAACCGCGCGAAGCCGATGTTTGAATTGCCATCTGCCATATTTTTAATAGCAGATGGCAACGAGTTTCGGTTCGCGCGGTTTTATATTGTCTGTGAAGAGGTGCCATTAGGGACACCAGAAAGTCCGCTCATTGTCTGCGGCTTGTCGGACACACTCCGTGAGTGTCCAAACGTGGCCAAGACACGGAATGGGATGCCAGCCACGGCATGGAAGAAATACGTGAATTTTGCTTCAAAGAATTTCCCGCCGTCTGTTTATTCTGGAACTTTTTTGTTCTCTGGTATTCTAATAATATTACTTATCACCCCAAAGAGGTCTATGCTTATTGCGGCAGTTCCAGATTCCGATAGCGTTCCATTTATTAAATCTACCTTTGATTTGCCGGTTCCATATTGACAGAGCGCCCTTTGATCTTGGTGTTCTTCATTCCCTCGAGGACTTCTCTGCCGTACTCTCTCGGCACCTCCACGAAGGTATACTTGTCGTACATGTCGATCGCGCCGACCAGCTTGCCTGGCATGCCGGACTCCCCGGCGATCGCACCGAGAATGTCTCCCGGCTTGACGCGGTCTTTTTTACCGATGTTGATGAAGAGACGTACCATCCCTTCCTCCGCGCCGGTATTGTCGAAGTCGTAGTCATCCTCGCTGCCGTTGTCGAGATTGACCTGGCCGAGTGCCTGCTTCAAAAATGCCGCTGCAATATCCATTGCGGTGTAATCCGAAGCATTCACCTGGCGCTCGATCATGTCGATCATGTCCGACAGGTTCTCCTCGTCGATGATCCTGCCGATCTCCTCCATGACCTTCTCTGCCTTGATCTGTGCCACATCATCCGTTGACGGAATCGGCATTGCCACGATCTTGGTCTTGCAGTAGCGCATGATATCCTTCAGCTTGTAGACTTCTTTGCCCTTCACGAAGGTAAAGGCGCGTCCGGTCCGACCTGCACGTCCCGTTCTGCCGATCCGGTGCACATAGTATTCGTCATCCTGCGGAATGTCGTAGTTGAAAACGGCCTCCACATCATCGACGTCGATTCCGCGCGCCGCCACATCGGTCGCAATGAGGATCTCGGTCTTGCCGCTGCGGAATCCTTTCATCACGCGGTCACGCTGCGACTGCTTCATATCTCCGTGCAGTCCCTCTGCAAAATAGCCGCGTCCCTTTAATTCTTCCGCAAGTTCGTCCACCATCCGCTTGGTATTGCAGAATACCAGCGAGAGCTTCGGATTGTAGTAATCGAGAAGCCGCGTTAAGACTTCTACCTTGTCGCTACGCTTGACATCGTAGTAATACTGCTCAATGCTCGGAACCGTCAGCTCTTTTTTTACCACCTTGATGTTGACCGCATCGTGCTGATATTTCCTGGTAATATCGAGAATCGGCTTCGGCATCGTCGCGGAGAAAAGGATCGTCTGACGTCCCTCCGCCGGAATATACTCAAGAATCGTCTCGATGTCATCGCGGAAGCCCATGTTCAGCATCTCGTCCGCCTCATCGAGTACCACCGTGTGGATCGCATCACAGCGGATCGTCTTGCGGCGCAGATGATCCATCACGCGTCCCGGCGTTCCGACGATAATCTGCGCACCGCCCTTTAACGCCTTGATCTGGCGTCCGATCTCCTGTCCGCCATACACCGGAAGTACCTTGACCCCGTGCATATACTTGGCAAGTTTGCGGATCTCGTCCGCCACCTGAATGGCAAGCTCTCTGGTCGGAGAGAGAATGATTACCTGCGTCTTTCTGCTGTTCGGGTCTACCTTGTGAAGCACCGGAATACCAAAGGATGCCGTCTTACCGGTACCTGTCTGTGCCTGTCCGATCACATCCACGCCCGACATCACAACCGGAATCGCCTGGCTCTGAATCGGCGTTGCCTCCTCAAATCCCATATCCGCAATCGCTCTTAACACCTGAGGATATAAATCTAACTCATCAAATCTAACTGTTTCCATCTTTTTCCTTTCTGTCACGCCAGAGCCAATTCTCTGACGCATGCCCAGCACCGGCAGAAAGTGCCCACTTCTGCCGACTGCGCAGTATTTTGAATCATAGCACGGCATCTCTCTTTTGTCAAGAAATGCGCAAATCTCCGAACTTCTGTCTATGTAACCCAAATCCGCTCGCGGCTTTGGGCAATACTCCTATGAAAAGCAATCGACAGATGCGTACTTTACTTGATCTGTACTTTTTCATACTGCTGTGCTTCGGTAAAAGTAAAAGGCTCGATTGCGGATTTTCCGTTACAGTATATTCTATGCCGGAATCTATAAAAGTTTCCTCTCTTCTCCGTATCTCGCCTCTTTTGCATCCAGATGACCGAGCGAAATATTGTTGCGGCTGCGCTTTTTCACCTCGTAGAGCATCATATCCGCCGCATGCAGGAAATCCCAGCTCCGGCTTCCCTCCGGAGCCACGTCAAAACAGATTCCCTGCGAGATTGTGACAACCGGAAGCGCCTTCGAGCACACATGCTCGATCCGCCTGTCAAGAATACGCTCCCGCAGACTGTCCGCCATGGAAAAAACCTCGTCCTCCGTCTTGTACTCGTAAATAATGATAAACTCATCCCCGCCATACCGCGCACAGAAGGTATCGTGGCTCTGCATTTTCCGCAGCTCATCCGCAATCGCCACGATGCAGGCATCTCCCGCCTGATGGCCGTAGTTATCATTGTATTCCTTGAAGTAGTCGATGTCGAGAATCTCTACCGCAAATGCTCTATGGTCATCCCGCGTCCGCTCAAACGCACGCTCCAGATAATCATTCAGCCGGAACCGGTTCGCCAGCCGCGTCAGCGGATCCGTCTCGGACTTCTCCAGCAGACGCTCATTCGCTTTCTCCATCTCCCGCCGCTTCTCATTCGCATGTTCTAATGATCTGCGCACGGAGAGCATGTTGGCAATCATATAATGGTTCTCCCGATCCAGCGCCTCGGTCAGCTCATAGAACCGGCCCGCCTCCTCGAGATAAGCCGCCTCGTCCTGTTTCCTGCGGTAGCAGAGGATTTTTAAGGAAACTATTTTCCGCTGCAGATTCGCAATATTGGCGTTTTTCGTCAATTTTTCCAATACCGCCACGATGTCCCAGAAGACGTCTTCCTTATCGATCTCCAGCAACAGTCTGCACAGCCCGTACACGTCATCAAAGATATCCATAACCGCCATGTCCATATCCACAAGTCCGCGGATCTGCTCAATACATTCCTCACGAAGTGTGATTCTTCCCACGCGGTGATAATATTCCGCCTTAAAAATCAGCGCCGAGAGCCGCTCGATCTTCTGCATGTGCTCCCAGCAGACCTGATCCAGATAATCCATCTGTGCCTGCACGCGTTCATTCTGTTCCCGCTGCATAAAGCACCGCCCCAGACAGACCGCTACACAGCTCATCAGCCCGTAATAATTCGGGGTCTCCGGATATGCCTTGATATCGGAGGAGACTTTTTCAAAATATCTCTGCGCCTCATTCCACTGTTCGTTGCCCAGATAGAGGGTTCCGAGATTCAAGTTGATGACGTTTTCTTCGTTCGCCAGCTTATATTTTTTACAATAACCGAGTCCGGTCAGATAGTAATCCAGCGCAATCGGCGTATTTCCACGGTTCAAAAAGGCAATCGCAAGGATATTATAAGCCCTGGCAACCATGTCCCACTGCTCCGCCTGATCCAGATAGGTGATAGCTCTGGTAATGGTCTTAAGAAGCTGCTCGCCCTCATTGAGCACATAGTAGGTCTCGCCCGCATAATAGTAGGCAAACCCCAGAAGCTTTGGATCCCCCGTCTGTTTTGCATATTGTTCGATATCCGCACAGTATTTCAATGTTTTCTCGGCATCGGCGCCGCGGTTCTGCATCACTCCGTCCACCCACGCCATCACAGCTTTACTGTATTCCTTGAATTCCATGTACCGATTCCTCCCTTATCTCTTGTTTCATTATAATGAAGAAATCCAACATATTCAAGAACCGGTGTCTTCCTTTTACAAACTAGCTCTGAAAAAATGCTACCGGATCGACAGGCTGTCCGTCTTTTTGCAGCGCAAAATACAGATTGCTGCCCTCCACCGAATAATATTTCGTCGGCTCTGCCACGTAGCCCAGCACATGGCCGGATTCCACATAATCACCCACCGCAAAGTTCGGCTCCTTTAACTGTCCGTAGATCGCGCGGTAGCCGTCACCCAGATCGACCGTCATCGTACAGCCAGTCTCCTCGTTGTTGGAGAGACCGATGACTTTTCCCTTTGCGACGGAATATACCTTATTGTTGACCTCTCCCGCGATAATCACCGCCGGATTGTATTTGTACTGGTCCAGCGTCGCAAAGTATATGGTAGAATCCATGCTGTAATTTAAGATCACATTTCCCTCCATCGGCCAGAGCATGCCGTCCTCCGGATCAAAATGAAGGGCATTGACCCCTGCTCCCGTCTCTGCGGTCTCATTCTCCGCTTCTTTTTCCACCTGCGCCACTTCCGTACTCTCTGTCGTCTCTGCCGCTTTCTGCTCCAGCTTTTCCGTCTCCGCGGTCTGCTCCGGCGGAATAACTGCGGATGCCTGTGCTGTCTGTTCCGTACTTTCCGTCGCAGCGACAAGTCCGGCTTCCTCCGGTGTGTTTTCCTGTGCCAGTTCTTCCTCCAGCTGTTCGCGCTGCTGTTGTTCATGATCGCTGTAAATTACCGTGGTCGCAACTGCTGCCGCAATCACAATCGCCCCCGCAATCACATATTGTTTACGCCCGAGGAATGCCCAAAATCTGCTTTTTCTCATTTTTTTCACCATCCATATTATTTATTTTTATTCCTATTGTTCCCCCTGCACGGATGGTTTATGCAGAGCGTCGCCTATTTTATCTGATCCGCTGTCACAAGCGTTGTTCCCGGAAAAAAATATTGTAAAATCTCCTCGTAAGAGGTTCCTTCCTGCGCCATCGCGCGCGCCTCATTCTGGCTCAGTCCGTACCCGTGTCCCAGTCCCCTTGTCACGATCCGCACATTTTCCCCCATCTGCGTGATCGTAAAACACGCGGAATTCCAGCCCATCGCCTCACGGAACGCTTCCCCGGTGCAGACATACTCCCCCAGCATGACCTGCTGTACATAGCCCGCCGCATCCCGCTCTGTAACCTGGATCTCAGACACCGCGGACACGTCTGCCTCCGCAAAATGCTCCCCGCACCGCTTTAAAATGTCCGTTTCCTCACAATAAATGACCGAGAGCGTGCCCTCCGCCGTCAGATCCGCCGGGCACTCCACCGCGGGAAGATATGGCACCGCCGCTTCCGCCGACCGGCTCATATCTCTCGTACTTCCTGCACTGATCGCATGATATGCAGCATACGCATAGCCACCGTTCCAGGAGAGCACCTGCCCACTCGTCTCCTCCACGCACGTCTCAAGCCGTTCCATGGTCTTTTCATATGTTTCCCCCAGCGCCTGCCTTAATTCTTCCTCCGAAAAAGCAGCCGGCTGTTCCTCCCCTCTCGCCGCGGCATCATACAGTGTTGTCCGCGCAATCACGCACTGCGCCTTAAGCGCCGCATCTTCCGCGTCCGCACGGATCTCCTTCGCCAGAATCAGGGGCAGCTGTTCCTCCAGTTCCTCCCCGCCCTCTCTTTCTGCCGCCTCCGTCATCGCGTCGTACGTGCCGTATATCACTTCCTCCAGTCGCATACGCTGACATATTATCGTAACAAAAAGCGGCAATAATATGCCGATCAGCGCGAAAGTAAGCATTCTATCAATATAGTATTTCCATTTTTTCCGCATAAAAAAATCTCCTTGTCCATTATTATATGAACCAAGGAGATCTTCCATTCCCACAAAGCCGCGGCACTAGTTCAGACTCTGCATAATTCCGAATGTCAGTGAAAAAACTTTATAAAACGAATAGAAAAAGTATGCCACGGTCACTCCACTGTAAGCGATGGTATAGATGATCGGGAACGTCATTTTTCTCTTAAGCACATGTGCTCTCCAGATGTAATAGCCCGGTCTTAAGAAAATCGCAAACAACACCAGACCGGTGATCTTGTATTTCTGATTGCTGATTTTTATAATATCCAGAATCAACAGCACAAGCATCGCCACAAACAGCAGATTGGAAAACATGGAAAGCATCTGCACCGGGCTGCCAAGGCTCACGGATCCGTCGAGATAAGCGTCTATTCCTTCCCCTGCCATCGCATTCCATGTCGCGCCAAATACCACAAAATTGATAATAATCTGCGCCATAAAGATCACCAGGAGAATATTGCACAGAACATCGGATACCGGTCCGTGCTGCTCCTGCGGATACGGATTGCCCTGCCAGTTTCCGTAATTCGGCTGCTGATACGGGTTCTGACCGTTTCCGTAATTCGGCTGCTGATATGCATTCTGGCTGTTTCCGTAATTCGGCTGTTGATTCATGTTCTGTGCATTTCCGTAATCCGGCTGCTGATATGCATTCTGGCTGTTTCCGTAATTCGGCTGTTGATACGGGTTCTGACCGCTTCCGTAATTCGGCTGTTGCGGCGCGTTCTGCCGGTTCTGATACATTTTCGTATCCTCACCGTATGTTCTGGGCGCCTCGCTCCCGTTCCATCCATTCTGATTGTTCTGCTGTCCATCCATTGTCTGTTTCCCCCTATTCTCTCTATACCTGCTGCTTCATTCTGCGTCCGATAATATTCGAGAGCGCCGCAAACTGTTCCAATGTAAGCGCCTCTCCACGGATGGTCACCGGCACGCCAAGCTCCTCAATGCTTTCCTGAATCACTTCCTTGGAGAGATGAATCTCCGGCGAATTATTCAGACCGTTCGCAAGCGTCTTGCGTCTCTGGTTAAAAGATGCCCGGATCAGCCGGAACATCAGCTTTTCATCCTCCACCTGCACCGGCACGGTCTCATGACGCGTCAGCCTTATC
This sequence comes from Roseburia hominis A2-183, assembly GCF_000225345.1. NCBI lineage: Bacteria > Bacillati > Bacillota > Clostridia > Lachnospirales > Lachnospiraceae > Roseburia > Roseburia hominis. The sequence goes on along the minus strand of NC_015977.1, from coordinate 126,879 downwards.
ACCGCGCTGCCGACATTCGGCCGCGGCATAAAGCAGTTCGGCGGCACGTTTGCGATAATCTCCGGCTTTGCATAATACTGCACCGCCAGCGAGAGCGCACCGTAATCCTTCGTCCCCGGTCCGACCTGCATCCTGTCTGCGACTTCCTTCTGCACCATGATCGTAATGCTGTCAATCGGCACATGGCTCTCAAACAGCCCCATGATAATCGGCGTAGTAATATAATACGGAAGATTTGCCACCACCTTGATCGGTTTCCCGGCATTCTTCTCCTCCGCGAGCTTTACAATATCCAGCTTCAAAATGTCCTCATTGATAACCGTCACATTGTCATAAGCGCTAAGCGTGTCCGCCAGAATCGGGATCAGGTTCTGATCGATCTCCACCGCCGTCACCTCTCTGGCATTTTCACACAGATACTGGGTCATCGTGCCGATGCCCGGTCCGATCTCCAGCACAAAGTCATCCTTCGTAATGCCCGCCGCCTCAATAATGCGCTCGAGCACATGGGTATCAATGAGAAAATTCTGTCCGAACTTTTTCTGAAAATTAAAATGATACTTCTGCAGAACCGTAATCGTATTCTGCGGGATTCCTAATGTTGCCATGCTGCCAGCACCTCATCATACAGTCTGTCCAGAAACTCTGCATAGAGCGCGCGAAACGTCTCGTGAAACGTCTGCGCCACCGATGCATCTCCCTTTCCGGTAAGCTTTGACTCCTCATAGAGCGCAAACGCCGTCTCATAAAGCTCCGGATTCTTATCGTAAAAAACTTCCGTCAGTCCGTCCTCAAATGTAAACTGTGCCTCCTGCGAGAGATTTTCCTTAAAATCTTCCCGTGAGATCAGCCCCTTCTCCTCGTAATCCGAGAGGTAGATGTGACCGTCCGCGGACTTCACAAAATCCGTGAACGCCTCGCGCACATCCTCGTATGTCACCGGCTGATAATTCTCGTTCCAGTATTTGTCAAATGTTTCCCGATCCGGGAACTGCTCAAAAATATCTGTATCCATCTTTCTCCATTCCAAAGCCCGTCCGAGGGCTTCTATCTGTACGACTCCGCTCTGGCAAAAGTCACGTCTTCGCAGTGCTCGTCCAGGAAATCATAGATTTCCCGGACTGACGGGCATTCGCCCTATCATCCGTCTAAAGTCTCCGATGCCCGCTCCGGCAAATGTCACGTCTTCGCAGTGCTCGTCCAGGAAATCATAGATTTCCCGGACTAACGGGCATTCGCCCTATCATCCGCAACAGTCGCGAGATATAGCCTGCAAGCAGGCATATCTCGTGACTGTCACGTCTGGCACTGCTCATTGCTTACGTACATTATACCATATACCCACTGTCCAAGTGAACCATAATCTTTCTCGAACAAATATTCGATTTCATCTTGCTTTTGTCGAACATATGTGCTATTCTTTAACCGAACATTTGTTTTGCCAGGAGGTGTTTTCACATGAACATTCAGCAGAATCTCTCCCTCATGGAGAAGCTTGCCATCCTTACCGATGCCGCGAAGTACGACGTGGCATGTACCTCAAGCGGCGCCGACCGCAGGGGAGACGGCAGGCACATGGGGAATTGTCTGGCTCCCGGCGTGTGCCATGCATTTGCTGCAGACGGAAGATGCATCTCCCTGCTCAAGATCCTGTTCACCAACGAGTGTATTTTTAACTGTGCCTACTGCCAGAACAACTGCAACTCCGACGTCCCCCGCGCCTCCTTTACCCCGGATGAGATCTGCACGCTCACCATGGAATTCTACCGGCGCAATTATATCGAGGGTCTGTTCTTAAGTTCCGGCATCCTCATCAGTCCGAATTACACCATGGATCTGATTTACCAGACGCTCTACCGGCTCCGTACCGTCCATCACTTCAACGGCTACATCCACGTAAAAGCGATTCCCGGCGCTGACCCGGCACTGATTGAGAAAGCAGGGTTTCTTGCGGACCGCATGAGCATCAATCTTGAGCTTCCCACGGCAAACGGACTGAAGCAGCTTGCTCCCTGCAAATCAAGACACACGATTCTCTCCCCCATGCGCCAGATCCAGAATGGCATCACGGAGAACCAGAATGAACTGATGGTCTACCGCAAAGCGCCGAAGTTCGTGCCCGCCGGGCAGAGCACACAGATGATTATCGGTGCTACCCCGGAGAACGACTATCAGATTATGCGTGTGTCCGAGGCACTCTATGAGAAGTTTCATCTGAAGCGCGTTTTCTACTCTGCATTCATCAATGTCAACGGCGATTCGTCACTGCCGGTGCTCCCCGGCGGACCTCCGCTGCTGCGCGAGCACCGCCTGTACCAGGCAGACTGGCTGCTGCGCTATTACCGCTTTCATGTGGATGAGCTTCTGTCGGAAGACCGCCCGAACTTTAATATTTATCTGGATCCCAAGTGTGACTGGGCATTGCGTCATCTCGACACATTTCCGGTCGAGATCAACCGCGCCAGTTATCAGACTCTTCTGCGCGTACCCGGAATCGGATACAAGTCCGCCCAGCGGATCGTCGCCGCCAGACGGGATACCGCGCTCACCTATGACGATCTGAAAAAGATCGGCGTTGTGCTAAAGCGCGCCCTGTATTTCATCACCTGTTCCGGCCGGATGATGTACCGCACGAAGCTCGACGAGGACTATATCTGCTCTCATCTCATGGCAGACCACACGCAGGTTCCAACGGAGCTCCGCAACAGCGGTTATCAGCAGTTGTCGCTGTTTGACACCGGGCTTGCCCTGTGAGCCCACCGCCCTGATTACACATAGAAAAGAGGTATTTTACATGTATGTATTTATCTGTGAGGACAGTCTTGAAGGTATCTTTACCGGTGTCTATGACGCCTGCGCAAGCCGGCTCGGTCACCGCAATATCCGGCTTGCCACCGGAGAACCGGAGAATTACGAGCTTTTTTCCGAATATATTCACGTAACTCCTTCCGCGGATAAGACCGGCAAGGTGATCCGCACCATCACGTCCCGTTTCGGCATGCAGTTCTATGAGTCGATCTATCAGGCAGCAATGTCCGGCGAGCCATCCTCCGGCAGGAAGATGGACAAGGCAGACGCCATCTATGAGACCATCCTCCTCGCACTCGCAAGCGGAGACGGTCAGAAAGTGCTTCTTTCCTTAGGCGAACCGTGTGTCTACCGGATTTTTGAGCTCTGCCGGGCGACCAACCGCGAAGCCTGCCATCATCTCGAATTTCTGCGCTTCTCCGAGCTTGAGAACGGCGTTCTCTTTGCCACGATCCATCCGAAGGACAACGTCCTTCCCTATCTGGCAGAGCATTTCACCGACCGTCTGCCCTCCGAGAACTTTATGATCTATGACGCCACACATCAGTCTGTCGCGGTGCACAAAGCGCTTTCCAGCTACATTCTCACAGATGCCGCAGATCTGGATCTGGAGAAAGTCAGCCGGTATTCCTCCGACGAGGAAGCCTTCCGGCAGCTCTGGCTGACCTTTTTTGATCACATTGCCATAGAATCCCGCAAAAATCCGGGCTTGCAGATGCAGTTAATCCCGAAGCGCTATTGGGCAGACACCCCGGAATATTCCCGCTTCTGCTGATTCGGGCAGACACCTACCGGACGCCGAATACACGGCAGGCATTTTCCCAGGTCGTCTGCTCCACCTCCTGCACAGAGACGCCTTTGATCTCTGCAATCCTGGCAGCCACATAAGAGAGGTTGGAGGAATCGTTGCGGGTTCCCCGGTGCGGCTCGGGCGCCATATACGGGCAGTCCGTCTCCAACAGAATGTGTTCCAGAGAGATCTGCTCCACCGTCTGCCTGAGTTTCTTTGCATTTTTAAAGGTAACCACACCGCCCACACCAATGCAGTATCCCATCTTCACGTACTCTTTTGCCTGCTCCGGCGAGTACGAGTAACAGTGAATGACACCGGGATGTTCCCGGAATCTTCCGGTCTCTTTTAAGATCCGCATGGTATCCTCCGCCGCGTCACGCGAGTGGATAATTACCGGGAGATCCGTCTCCCCGGCAAGTGCAAGCTGGCGCACGAACCATTCCCGCTGCGCTGCCTGTACTTCCGGCTCCTTGTCCCAGTAATAATCCAGACCAATCTCTCCCACCGCTACCGTCTTCGGATGTGCCGTCTGCGCTTTGAGCCAGGAATATGTCTCCTCGTTCAGCCCGTCAATATCGCTCGGATGCACACCCACGGCGGCATAGATGTAATCATACGCCTCCGCCAACGCGAGCGTCGTCCTCGTCGTCTCAATGGACGCACCGACGTTAATCACCCTCCCGATTCCCTTTTCCGGGAGCCCAGCTAATAATTGCTCTCTATCCTCATTAAATACTTCATCATCATAATGTGCATGTGTCTCAAATATCATTGTTTTCCTCATCTTCCCTGTTGCTGCATTGCCGTCTCTTTCATGTCGCTGTCTGTCGGCACAGCTTCTGTGCGATTGCTGTACCGCCGGCTCAGCCGCAGTTCTTATAATAAAAGACTGCCAGCTGTGTGCGGTCTCGTAACTTTAATTTATCCAGTATGGTGCTGATATAATTGCGCACCGTACCCTCGCTCAAATACAATTTTTCTGCAATCTCCCGGTTGCTTAAGCCTTCTGCCACCAGTTCAATAATGCCCTGCTCCTTCTCACTGATGTCGTAATCATGATAGGAAAAGCTGCCTTTTCCTGCCAGAAGCACCGGAATTTTTCCCATAATCTGTCCGCCGAATACACTCTGCCCGCCGTAGACAGCCTTGAGTGCCGGAACGATCGACTCAAAGTCCTGTTTCAGCAGATACCCCTTCGCTCCCATATTCAGTGCCTTTACAATGTATTCGTCATCGGAAAAGGTTGTCAAAAACAAAATTTTTGCCGCTTGATCTTCTTTTAAGATACATTCAGCTGCATCCAATCCGGACATTCCCTGCATGCGGATATCCATCAGCAGAATATCAGGATGCTGCTCCCGATAAAGCCGGATGGCGTCATCTCCCGCCTCTCCAAGACCCACGACCGTAATCTCCCCGTCAGCTTCCAGAATCGTTTTTAGGGATACTGCCACCAGTTTATCATCATCAACCACCAGAACTCTCATTTTTCTCTCTCCCAGCCTTCATTACCGTATCTACATTTTATCCCTCTTGGGAATCGAAATAAAGATCACAAATCCCTTTTCCGTATGAATCCGGAAGGTTCCGCCCAGTGCCTGCACGCGCTCCTTCATATTAGAAAGACCAATCCCTTCCTTTCCGTCCATACGGACGACCTCTTCCTCCCACAATGGTCCGCTCTGTCCCTTTCGTCCCACCGTTCCGTTGTCCTCAACGGTCATCTGATAGAACGCCGGGTGCTCCCGCAAAATCACGGAGATCTTATCCGCATCGGAGTGTTTTGCAATATTCGACATGGCTTCTTTTACCGCTGTGATAAAGCAGTACTTTACATTGCGTGGAATCTCCGGAGACATATCGTAATCAACCGTGAGCTGATAGTGCTCCTTCATCTCACGGGTCGCCTCCGCAATGGACTGCCGCAGATCAATGGACTCATCGTGCAGATCGTGCACGCTCTCACGGATACTGTTCATCGCCTGATTTAACGTCTCCCCCACCCCGGCGAGCTGTCCGTGCAGCGGCTCCTCCTTATGAATCGTAATCAGTGCCCCCATCTGCAGAATACTTCTTGAAAGCATATGCCCCACATTATCATGAATCTCTCTTGCAATGCGGTTGCGCTCCCGCAGTGTCGCAAGGTAGATCTCATAATCCTGTTTTTCCATCAGGTTCTTGTTTTTTTCCTGCAGCACCAGATTCAATTCCGTGCTGGTATCCCGAAGACGGATCATCTCCTGTTCCAGATACAGAATTCTGCCCGTTCTGCACGCCAGCAATATCGCAGCCACGATCAGCATACCGTCCGCCGCCCACAAAAAGGGCTGCCGGATAATCTGTTCCCGATAGAAAAAAGCGAGCCCCGGAACACTCAAGAACCAGAGCCGCATCTCCTTTTTTTCCGCACAGTCATACAGAAGAACCGGCACGAAAAAACAGAGTTCCGGCAGGATAAAGCAGACCGCAAACATCCCCGCAAGGCACACACAATGCCATCGTCTGTTGTCCACACAGCTGCCATATGCCGCCGCAGTCATCGCCAACAGCAACGCTATGACCGGCGCTGCAAGCCTTCCCGACTGTCCCGCCATAAGCAGACCGCCGGCAAGCAACAGTCCTTTATCCACAATCCGCTTCATTCTACCCTCTCCCTGTCCACATATGCCGCCATATTTCCGGGATATCTTCCACTTTCCCGCACACGTTATGATAACCATATCATCATTACAGGGCTGCCGCCACATCTTTTTTGAAAAATAAGAGATTTATGACATTTGTCACATCAAACATCTGACGCTGCTCACTGGTACCGCCGGGCGTCACCCGCTATACTGTAATTACCATCAAATGAGGAGGATTTGTTATGTCAGTACCTGTTGTAGAAATAGAAAATCTGGTAAAACGCTATCAGGAGCTTGTCGCCCTCGATCACTTCAATCTCACAATTGAGGAAGGTGAGATCTTCGGTCTGCTTGGACCAAACGGCTCCGGAAAGACGACAACCATCAACTGCATCCTTGCACTGCTTGCCTTTGACAAGGGAACCGTCCGGGTCTTCGGCCGGGAAATGCGGCCGGACAGCTACGATCTGAAACGTCAGATCGGCGTTGTCATGCAAAATGTCGCTGTCTTTCAGGAATTGACCGTCTATGAAAACATTGATTATTTCTGTGGTCTGTATATCCGCGACAAAGCGCTCCGGCGCCAGTATGTGGAAGATGCCATCGATTTTGTCGGTCTCAACGATTTCCGCAAATTTTATCCGAAAAAGCTTTCCGGTGGTCTGCTGCGCCGTCTGAATATCGCGTGCGGAATTGCCCACAAGCCAAAGCTCATCATTCTCGACGAGCCGACTGTGGCGGTTGACCCACAGAGCCGCAATAAAATTCTGGAGGGAATCCAGGAGTTAAACCGCAATGGCGCCACGATCATTTACACTTCCCACTATATGGAGGAGGTGGAGCAGATCTGTACCCGGATCGCCATTATGGACAAAGGCAAAAATCTTGCCATTGGAACCACGGAAGAGTTAAAACGAATGATCAAAAAGAGCGAGATCATCTCGATTGATATTCTGGATCTTCTTCCTGCGCAGATTGCAGCGATCCGTGACATAAAGCACGTCTATGAGGTGACCTTTGAACATCACTGCTTAAAAGTGCTGTGCAGCGGCGGTTCCCACAATCTGCCGCACATTCTGAACTATCTGCAGGAACAGAATGTGTCTTTCGGAAGAGTCTATTCCGAACTTCCGACCTTAAATGACGTCTTTCTGGAAATTACCGGAAAAGAACTTCGTGATTAGGAGGTACCACCATGTTTTTTCATACGATGAAATATACACTGCTTAATCTGCTGCGGGATAAAGGTCAGGTATTCTGGTGTGTCGCTTTTCCACTTCTGCTCGGAACGATGTTCCATTTTGCATTCGGCGGACTGGGAAGTGGCGAAAGTTTTTCCGCCATCCCGGTTGCAGTTGTGATGCAAGAGGAATCCTCCGAGCTGCGCTCCATGTTTGATTCCCTGTCCAAACCCGGCGAAGATCAGTTCCTTGAAGTTACCTATGCTTCCGCTGCGGATGCCAGTGAACTGCTGAAAGCAAAAGAAGTCTACGGCATCATTACCGCTGATCTGCCAACCGTTTCCGATTATAGAAATGCCGCATCCGCCAAGGATGTTTCCACGTATCCTCTATCGCTGACACTCTCCGCAGAGATGACTTCCGATCCTCTGTACCAGAGTATTTTAAGTGTGCTTGTGGATCGTTTCAACATAGAATACAGTGCCATCGCCCAGGCCGCAATGAAAGATCCCACGAAGCTTCCGGCACTGCTTGATGCGGTTTCTACGGAAGTCAGCTATATCCGGCACGAATCCCTTGGTGCCGGCTCCGTGGATGAATCCCTTACTTACTTTTTCAATCTGATTGCCATGACCTGCCTCTATGCTGCCATGATCGGCAACACGCTCGCCATCTCCAATCAGGCAAATCTGTCAGATCTGGGTGCCAGACGCAATGTCTCGCCGGTTCCCCGGCTGCTTGCCACCCTCGGTGATCTGACCGGAGCTCTGATTTTTGAGTTTTCCTCCTTGCTGATCACCATTGCCTATCTGACACTGGTTCTTAAGGTTGATTTCGGAAACCATCTCGGCGGTGTGGCGCTGACCTGCCTCTGCGGTTGTCTTGCCGGGCTGAGTCTGGGATTTCTGGTCGGTTGTATCGGGCAGTTTTCCAAAGAGACCAAGTTTGGTTTCCTGATGGCTGCAATTATGATCTGCTGCTTTTTAAGCGGTCTGATGATCGGAAACATGCGTGCACTTGTGGAAGATTTCTGCCCGCTGCTCAACCGCATCAATCCTGCAGCTCTCATCTCCGATGCGCTGTATTCACTCGTCGTGTACCCGTCCTACACACGGTTTTTTACAAATATCGCAGGACTCCTGTTACTCTCGGCACTTTTCTGTCTCGGCGGTCTTGCACTGGTAAGGAGGAAAAAATATGCCAGTCTTTAAAGCATTTTTCGCAATCGCAAAAAAACGGCGAAATGCCGCATTGATCTATTTGGGCGTCTACGCGGTGATCACGCTGCTGCTGTCGGCACTCTCGCAGGATTCCATCAACGAGAACTTCAAAGCCAGCCAGCGCTCTATCGCCATCACAGATGAAGACAACACGGATGCAAGCCGCGCTCTGTGCGATTACCTCGCATCCATCCACCAGGTAACAACACCGGAGCCTGGAGAGGACACCGCACTGTTAGATGCAATCTACTACCGCACGCTCAACTATGCCATGGTCATCCCGGAAGGATTTGAAGACCGGGTGCTCGCCGGCGAGACCAAAGACCTTGTCTCCTCCCTGACAATTCCGGGAAGCAGCAGCAGCCAGTACGTGGACAACCAGATTACGCAGTATGTGCAGGCACTGCAGCTCTACCTGGCGGGCGGTGACACCATTGCCGAGGCCATCGACCATACGGATCATACCATTTCCGACCTTCCCAAAGTCTCCGTCACATCTTTTCAGATGTCCGACGCCGACACCAACAGCATGGTTTTTTATTTTTTCCAGTATCTTCCGTATATCTTTCTGGCAATCCTGTTCGCCGGCATGGCTCCGATTCTGGTTACCTTAAACAGCCGCGACATGAAAGCCCGGACGGCGTGCTCCGCTCTTCCCGGAAGAACACGTACTCTTGCCATGGCATCCGGCTGTCTCCTGTACAGTCTCGGCATCTGGCTGCTCTTTCTGCTGCTTGGTCTCGTATTCTACCAGAAAGCCATGCTGCAGCCGTATGTCGGCTATGCAATCTTAAACAGCCTCGCTTTCCTGTTTTTTACGGCTGCACTCTCCCTGCTCATCTCGACGTTCTCGCCGGATGACAACGTATTAAATATGCTGGCAAATATCGTCGGTCTGTCCATGTCCTTTCTCTGCGGTGTCTTTGTCCCGCAGTCCATGCTCTCCGGTTCCGTACTTGCCGTAGGACGTTTCCTTCCCGCTTACTGGTACATCCGCGCCAACAATATGCTGGCGGGATTCGGAAAGGAAGTCTTCGACCTAGGCTTTTACTGGAAATGCATCGGCATCCAGTTCCTCTTTGCCGCCGCCATGTTCGCCCTGACTGCTGTCACTGCGAAACAGCGCAGGAGCACTGCCACATAGGCAGACAACGCTGTCCTTTGAAGTGCTAAGTCATATTATCCAAAACACATTCTATAGATTTCAGGTAGAACTGCATAGGAAAGATTTATTGAAAAAAATGTGTGCAGTTCTTCCAGCCGGATGACTGCATCTGATTTCGTGTCTCTTCCACGTTTGGACTCTCCCGGAGGGTGTCCGACAAGCCACAGACAATGAGCGGACTTTCTAGTGTCCCTAATGGCACCGCTTCACAGACAATATTAAACCGCGCGAACCGAAACTCGTTGGCATCTGCTATTGAAAATAGGGCAGATGCCAATTCAGACATCGGCTTCGCGCGGTTATGTTCTGCTCATTGGTGCCAATAAGGGACACACAAAAGTCCTAAAATTGTCTTCTGGCTTGCGGACACACTCCGCGGAGTGCTCCAAACTTGGAAAGACACGAATCATCGCAGATGCAGCCACCGGCTGGTTAGAAATGCCACATTTTTTGAACAAAATATTTCCTGTGCATTCTACCTAAAATCGAAAAGTGTGATTTTCTTATAATATGACTTAGCCTTCAAAGGACACCGCCTGCTTCATGGGGCAGTGTCCCTCGCCGTTTTGTTACACTGACACATCCACAGATGCGCCGGCAGCGGCTGGCGCTGTGTCCGATGCAGTTCCCGCTCCTGTACCTGCCGGCACGGCTCCCGCTGTCGCAACTGCAAGAGTTCCTCCGTCGGTAAGCGACATCTCCGCTTCCACTTCCGCCTCTGCCTCCGCTTCGATCTGATTCTGTGCCATCATCTCAAGTTCCGCCATCGACATTGCGGCATCACTGATATCCAGCGTAAATCCGCTGTCCTCACAATAAGAACTGCCGCCGCCAAAGCCTTTGCCAGCCTCGAGCTGTGACTTGATATATTTGAAATCCGCTTCCGCAATCTTACCCCGCTCCTGCGAGCGGTGTCTCTGCTGCTTCTGCGCTATCTCGTTCTTCTTTTTCTTCTGCCGAAGCACTTCCTGCGTATTCTCAATCGATACCTTCTGCTTGAGTTGACGCTCTTTCTGTGCCACACGGCGCTTCACTTCATGTTCCTTCTTCTGGCTCTTACCGCTGTTTTCCTTCTGCGCAGACTGCTGCTCGCGCTCTTCCTCGCGCAGATTGCGCACTTTCAACTGCGCACAGCGCACCATCCGTCTCGCATGCGCAAGCGCATTCGCCACTTCCTTGGAATCATACTGTCCGGATGCCGCCGCACGCTGAAGCATAGACACCTTGCTCTTTGCACGGGTCAGCGCCGCGGATGCACTCTGCGGCTTCTTCGCCCGGAGCAGCTGTCCGGAAATATCTCTGTGATTATAATTGAGCTGTTTTTTCGAGGTTCCCCCTGAACTACTGACCCCCGCCATCTGCTCAAATGTATTTGTGCTTTTTCGGATGGAAAGTGTGCCTGTCATCGATGCCTGATTGCTCACACTTCCCGGTGCATTGATGCTGATTCCCATATCCACATTCCTCCCTGAATGTATCCCTGACTGAATCCGTTCATATGGTATACATCGGCTGAAATTGGATTTTTCGTTAGGTTTCCTGCATGAAACAGCGGATTTCTGTTATAAACGATCACAGAAGCCTTCCAAGCAGCCAGCACATCCGGGTCACATCCAGAATGTTTGCCAGCACCAGAAGCCCGAGTACAGTAAACATCAGTTTTTCCGGCACAGGCATTTTCCCCTTACTGTGTGCACCGCTTCCGCTCTGCGCAGCATCTGCACTGCCTGTCTTCCAGACGACCCTCATGCCTCCCAAGTTCCACACGGCATCCGTACACACATAGATCAGCACGAAATACAGATAGAGGTACGGCCGGTCTGCCGATGCGTAAATCGTCGGTGAAAATCCCATGACGACCCCCGTGGCAAATCCGCCTGCCAGTAAAAACGCCGTCCACAGGTAATGCTTCCACGCTCCATCCGCCAGCTGCCACAGGGCGTACAGGATTCCAAAAACGGACAGTATCAAAAATACCAGCGGCATATAGGTCACCAGCTCATGCCAGTCCCAGTGTGTCGTCTGTTCCGGTCGCACGAACACCTTTTTCAAGGATGGGTGGCTGACACGCACCACCGCCTGTCCAAACAGCAGCAGCGCCGGAATCCCCGCCAAAAGCGTCTTACGGTAATTGCCTGTCTTACGGTACACAAGCGGCGCAATCACTGCTGCCACAACGCAATAGACCGGATCAAGCTGGGCAATAAAGATCCGTTCCACGTTGGCAAGTCCCATGTAGAGCTTCTCCCAGAATGTAAAATCAGCGAACTCCGGCATTCTCCCCGCCATCTCCTGCGCGCTCCGGATTGCATTTCCCGGACAACTGAAAATATATATGAGGGAAATAATATCTATGCCGCATAATGCATAGAGAAGCGGCTGTTTCATACACTTTTCCGAGATATAATGCAGTACTTCCATGCCAAGCAGCAGAAGCAGCAGCACCGCAGCCTGTTCCTGGCTGCCCGCATAAGCACACGCTAAAAGCGCTGCTGCCGCCTCCCACACCGGCACTTTTCTGCCGCAGCGAAGCTGCTTTAACACCATGCCGATCACCAGAACGCCCCAGAGCGGCCAGAGATAATTGGTCGTCGTCGCAATCCATCCGGCGGATGCCATATCCGCAAACGGATAGAGCAGCACCAGTCCGGTTACAAACCAGCGTCCGCGCCCGGTCACACCCAGCAGTCCGCAGAGCAGCACCGGGAGGGACGTAAAGATGACAATATCAAGGATTTTCCAGAGCAGCGGACAGTGCACCAGTGGAATTAACACCGCCTCGATCACCATGCGCGATGACCATGTCTCATAGCGATGTGCCAGGATCTCGCCGAGTGAACTGTTACCGTCCAGAAGGGTTTTAAAATAGACCATATCATCGCCGACATTCGTGGACAATACCACATGCCAAAGGACGGCGGCAAGCGCCGCCGCCACAAATGCACCGTTTTCATAAAACCATGTCCGTTTTGCTCCGGTGTCTCCTTTTAACATATTTCAGCACCTGCCGGCATCGGTTTCTCCGGCGTCATCAGCGCCAGATTGCCTTCCGCATCCTCAGCGCATAAAAGCATCCCCTCTGAGAGAACTCCCGCAAGCTTCGCAGGCTTTAAGTTTACCAGTACCATCACTTTTTTACCGACCATCTCTTCCGGCGTGTAATACTTGCGGATGCCGGAAACGATCTGCTTCACCTCGCTGCCGACTCTTACCTGGGAGCACAGAAGCTTCTTCGACTTCTCCACAGCCTCACAGGAAATGATCTCTCCCACCTGGAACTGAAGCTTCATAAAATCATCATATGTGATTTCTTCCTTCGCCTCGATGTCGATGACGTCTTCTGCTTTTTCTTCTGCAGGAGTCTCCTCGCCAAGCGCTCTCTGCTCTGCCTCAAACTCCTTCTTCTGTGCCTCGCGGATCGCTTCTACCTTCGGCATCACATCCTTTGCATCCAGACGTGCGAATAAGATCTCCGGCGTCCCGGTCACTTTCGTGCCGTTCTCATACAGACCAAACTGATTCAGTTCCTCAAAACCGCGGAGCTGTGTATGAAGCTGTGCCACAATCTTCTCTGCGGTCTCCGGCAGGAAGCTGTACAGCAGGGATGCCCCCACCGTAATCGACTCTGCCAGATTATAAAGTACCTCTGCCAGACGGTCGGATTTCGCCTCGTCCTTCGCAAGTACCCACGGTGCCGTCTCATCGATATATTTGTTGCAGCGGCGGAACACGCCGAATACCTCAGAAATGGCATCTGCCACACGCAGATCTTTCATCTTCTGTGCCACTCTGTCTCTGGCTCCGGTCACAACTGTCTTTAAGTCTTCGTCCACGTCCTCTGTCACGCCCGTGCTTCTTACCACGCCGCCAAAATACTTGTTGCTCATGGAAACCGTGCGGTTGACGAGATTTCCGAGGATGTTGGCAAGATCGGAATTAAAGCGCTCCACCACCAGTTCCCAGGTAATCACACCGTCATTCTCAAATGGCATCTCATGCAGTACAAAGTAACGGGTTGCATCCACGCCGAACAGATCCACCATATCGTCCGCATAGATCACATTTCCCTTGGATTTGCTCATCTTGTCTCCGCCCTGTAAGAGCCACGGATGTCCGAATACCTGCTTCGGCAGCGGGAGATCCAGCGCCATCAGGAAAATCGGCCAGTAGATCGTATGGAAACGGATGATGTCCTTGCCGATCAGATGCAGATCTGCCGGCCAGTTCTTTTTAAATAAATCGGAAGAATTGCCGTCCACATCATAACCGATCTTCGTGATATAGTTGGTCAGTGCATCCAGCCATACATAAACCACATGCTTCGGGTCAAAGTCTACCGGAATTCCCCAGGAAAATGATGTTCTGGAAACACACAGATCCTGTAATCCCGGAAGCAGGAAATTGTTCATCATCTCGTTTTTTCTGGATACCGGCTGAATGAACTCCGGATGGGTGTTGATATGCTCGATCAGGCGGTCCGCATATTTGCTCATCTTGAAGAAATATGCCTCCTCCTTCGCCGGCTTTACCTCTCTCCCGCAGTCCGGGCACTTGCCGTCCACCAGCTGGGACTCTGTCCAGAAGGACTCACACGGCGTACAGTAAAGTCCCTCGTAAGATCCCTTGTAGATGTCTCCCTGATCGTACAGCTTTTTAAAAATCTTCTGCACCTGTTTCTCATGGTCTGCATCGGTCGTGCGGACAAAGTTATCGTAGGACGTGTTCATCAGATCCCAGATGCGCTTTACCTCGCCTGCTACGTTGTCTACATATTCTTTTGGCGTAATGCCTGCTTTTTCTGCCTTCTCCTGGATCTTCTGGCCATGCTCGTCTGTTCCGGTCTGGAAATAAACGTCGTAGCCCTCCAGTCTCTTATAACGCGCGATCGCATCAGCGAGCACGATCTCATACGTATTTCCGATATGCGGCTTGCCGGATGTGTAGGCAATCGCGGTCGTCATGTAAAATTTTCCCTTGTCACTCATTTTGTCTGCTCCTTCCTAATAAAACAAAAAAATCCCGTCTTCGGGGCTGATATAGCCACCAGAAGACGGGATAACTCCCGTGGTACCACTTCTATTCACACAGAATCTGCACTCTGTGCCTCTGCGGATATCGCAACGAATATCCCCCGCTGTAACAGGCGGTCCCGTCAGAACTTATCGCTGTCCTTAGTAACGTCCAGTGTTCAGTCCTGCCACTCCAAAGCCATCTTCCATCCGCCCTTCCTCATTTCCTCGCAGCAAGCTGCAACCGCGCAGCTGGAAATCTCTCTGTAAAGTATCTGCTGATGTACTCTCTTTTTCCTCGTGTTTGTGTGTATCGACTTTTCTAAGATTAGCACCAAACCCGCGGAAAGTCAAGCGTTCATAAGCACAAGAGCGCCAGAGAAAAAGTATTTTACTTTTCCACATACTCTTCCCGCAGCGGGTCTTCTGCAGCGATCGATACGTCTTCCAGGGTAATTTCCCGCAGCGGACTTTCCGGCAGGCCGCAGAGTGAGACACCGATGGCAGCATGGTTTCCCCGGATATGGGCAAAACGAAGCTCCGAAAATTCCGGAGCCTTCTGCGACACCGGCACTGCCGTGCTGGAACCGTAATTCATGCTTACCTCGATCGCTTCCTTTTCTATCTCATCCATCTGCATCCGTTCCACATTGACCCGCTTTACATAGCCACCGCGCCCACGCATGGATTTGATGCGGATGCCGCGCTCGGTCCCTCTGGCCACGCAGTCGTGGATCCAGATATCACAAATGCCGCCGGACATTCCGCTTCCGATTGCCACTGCCGCGTGTCCTCCTATAAAGCGGCAATTTTTCACCTCAATCTGTTCGCAGGGACGTCCCACTCGCCATCCGTCCTCGTTCATCCCGGAATTGATGGCAATGCAGTCATCGCCGGTCTCAAAGGTACAGTCCTCAATGAGTACCTTCCTGCACGAGTCAGGATTGCAGCCATCGGTATTCGGTCCCTTGGTGTTCACTGTCACCCCACGCACCACAACATCCTCACAGTACACCGGATGAATCGTCCACTGCGGTCCGTCCTCGATCGTAAAATCTTCCAGCGTTACATGCTTACAATTTATGAACTGGATGAACGAGGGGCGGAGCGCATCCTTCCTGGTCGCAAATATCCGCTCTTCTACCGGAATTTCCTGACTTTCCGCACGGATCAGGTGATCCGCCGCATTCTGCTGGAGCTTTTTCCAGTGCCACCACGCGCTTCCTGCACCGTCTAACACACCGGTGCCGCAGATTGTAACGTTCTCACAGTCTGCCGCGTAGATAAGCGGCGAATAATTGTAACATTCCACGCCTTCCCAGCGTGTAAATACCGGCGGAAGGTAATCCTCCATGCAGGAACTGAAATGAATCACGCATCCCTCTTCCAGATACAGTTTCACATTGCTTTTCAGATGAATTGCACCGCTTTTCCACTCGCCGCGCGGCACGATTACTGTACCTCCCGACGCAGGAAGGCGATCCACCGCCTCCTGAATGACATTCTGATTTCCTTCTGTATACACACATCTGATTTCCATGTGACTCTCTCCTTTTTCTTATCCTGCCTGCTTCCCATGCCATCTCCGGGTTCTTCCGCCATATGGCTTCTTCCCGCTATATGGCTTCCACATGACTTCTTCCCGCGGTTTTCTACATTCCCGGCAGAAGCATGGCGCATACCGGCAGGATCACAATGCTGAGCAGGGTCGTAATGACCACGCTGCCCGCCGCAAATTCTTCATCATACGAATACTGCACCGCAAAGACGGAGGTGATCGCCGCGCTCGGGCATGCTTCCAGCAGCAGCACCACGCCTGCAGCCATCCCGGAAAAGCCGCATGCAAAAAACAGCGCGAAGCACACGGCAGGGATCAGCAGCATGCGGATTCCCATCACAGATAAAATGCGCCGGTCGCAAAGCATCTGCGCCAGATTGCTTCCGGCGATCATCATTCCGGTAATAATCATGGAGAGCGGCGTATTCATATTTCCGATCAGCGCGAGCGGCTGTTCGATCACCTCCGGCACAGGAATCTGGCACAGGTAGATCACCAGTCCGATCACCACGGCAATCAGCACCGGATTTGTGCAGACTGTGCGGACGACCTCTTTCGGCTCCACGGTTCCTGTAATCATGCCAAATCCCACCGTCCACAGCAGAATGTTGAACACCGTCACGTACACACTCGCATAGATCAGTCCCTCCGCGCCAAACAGCGCCTCGATCAGCGGGAACCCCATATATGCCGCATTGGAAAATATACAGGCAAACCGCAGGATCGGACGTTCCTTTCCTTTCATCCGGCAGGTACATAACATCGTAATCGCAAGTCCGGCCAGAATCGCAAGCACACTGAACGCAAACGTCTGCGGCAGTCTGGCAAGCACGGAGCGGTCTGCCTTTGAGATATAGGAATGAATGACCATCGCCGGCACCGCCAGGTAGAGCAGCAGATTGGAAAACGCCTTTTTTGCCTCCGGCTTTATGACACCACTCTTTACACCCGCAAACCCGGCCAGGATCAGACAGTACAGTATCACAACCTGTTTTGCCGTAATGATTGCCAGTTCCATAACCCTCTGCCTCCTTTCCTACGCAAAATATTCCGGAAACGCCTGCCGGATCGTGTCGATGTTCTCGGTGTAGCGGAGCATATGCCGTCTTGCGGTCTCCGCCGCCCGCTCCCGGTCCCTCGCCGCAATCGCATCCACCAGCTCCTCGTGGTCGGATACAATGCCGTTGACCGGACGGCAGCGGAAGCTTAACACCGTCGTGCGGTCAAAATGCGGCGACAGGCTCTCCAGAAGCGTATACCAGTAATTCCGGTCGCACATCTCATAGAAATGCCGGTGAAATTCCTTGTCATATTGCAGTATCTTGTCCGTCTGCTTCCGCTCCATGTACATTTTCCAGATGGCAATATTCTCGCGCAGCACATCCAGATCTTCCTCCGTCAGAAGGTCACATGCCATGACTGCCAGCTCGGTCTCCACAATGCTGCGCAGATGCCGCACCTCCTCGACCAGTTTCAAATCAATGTGCGACACATAGGTGCCTTTCTTCGGTCTTATATGCACGAGCTGCCGCTCCGCAAGCGCAAGTACCGCCTCCCGGTACGGCGTGCGGCTCACCCCGAGCTGCCCGCTCAGATCATTTTCCAGCAGCTTCTCCCCCGGTTCCAAATGTACGTTTACGATATTGTCTATGAGCACCCGCGTCACGTAATCCCGCGCGGACTCACCCTTCTTCCGCTCCATGATGGTAAGCATCGGTCTCCTCCTGTACTTTCTGCCTGTATTTCTGCGCTTCTTTGGCATGATGAGCAATATTTTTCCGGCACAACAAAAGCGCGGCAGTGATATATATAACAGAATATGTTATATATATCACTGCCGCGTTCTTCCGTCAAATAAAAACATGGGAAAACATTTCACTTTTCAAGCTGCTCCAACGCAATTCCGATCAGCCTGCCGACGCTCCATAAAATACCTAAAGGGTATGCTGTTTGCATAATTGTTTATTATCATACATATAAGAATCGGCCTTATCCAATAATATCTGCATTGTACACTCCTTATAGTCTTCGGATAACGCCCATCCGCATGCATAATCGATTGACATAGGATTTTCATTGCCATTTAATCTATCTTTTTCCCTGCGTAAGTATTTTAAAATATCCTCAACTTCCGCTTTACTGGTATGATATATAACTGCCATGAATTCATCCCCGCCATACCTTCCAACAAAATCTTCTTCCGGAATCACACTGCGTAAAAGCCGGGCAAAATTCATTATTAGCTGGTCTCCTGACGAATGTCCCATTGTGTCATTTACCGTCTTCAAATTATTTAGATCAAACATTATGCATGCTGTCGGTTCATCAATGATCTCTTTATTATTAAGTATTTTCTCACATGCACTTTTATTGGGTAATCCTGTATGGCTGTCTGTATATGCCCTCTGTTCTAACAGCTTGTTTTGCACTGCCATCTTCATTGCCATCAGCGTCTGCATAATAACCAATATTACCAGGCACAACATATCAAGTGCTGACAAAATCTCTATGGTACGAATCTTTCTTGCAATCTTTTCTGAATAATTTTCCGCTGCAGATACTGTTTCATCTGCCATCTTAAAATAAGTTTCACTCATATTTACAATATCTGTATTTTCATATCCTCTGCTTCTCACCGCTTCAATTTCTACTTTTAATTTTTCCCAGTAGTCACTCTGAACCTGTAATTTATCCTGATATTCTTTATCATGAAGCTTTACCAGATCATAATGTCCATCCTGGTATTTTAATCCGCTCAGAATATCATCCAGATACTGAACTAATTCTTCATTCTGGTTTCCTGTAATTTCTAACTTTACTTCACGCTGTGTGGCTCCACGTACCAGACCTGCATAATTTATTACCCGTGCAGTCCCCTGTAACCTGTTGATCTGTACCATCATAAAGACAATAAGAACTACCAATACCAATATAAGACCGCTTTGTGTAATGCCAATTATATTTTTCTTTTCCTTATTCAACTCCATCTCTCCGTTTACCCCTATACCTTCAATAACCTTCATTTCACCTTTAACTGGATTTATTTTTAATAATGATTATATCCTCTCTCTGACTGTGTGTCAAAAAAACAGGGAGCAGATTCTGCCCTGCAGAATCTGCTCCCTGTATGGAACTCATATTCTATCTTTTATACTTCCGGTCTTACAATGACAAAACGATAAACAATACGTTCACCGCACAACAGACAACTGTCAGTGCCGTCAGGAACACTGCGGACGGCACTGCCGCTTTGGAAACCGCCGCAGTCACGCCCGCATCCGCCGCCGGCTCTGCTTTCCGTCCAGATACCGCCACAGCCGCCGGCTCCTTCCACACGCTGCGCTGCCGGCAGATGCCAAACAGTGTGACCGCCAGAAGAATCCCGTACAGCGGCGCATACACGCGCTCTCCCGAGACGTAGATCGTCGCCATAAAGCCCAGCACCATCCCGGCACCAAAGCCGCACCCCACCAGAAGCAGCACGCTGATGAAAGTAAACAGATCGTCGCCGAACAGCTGGTACAGCGCATAAATCATCGCTGCCACCGTCACTGCCAGATACACCATAGGAATCCACGTCGACAGATCGCTCCAGCTCCACTCCAGAATCTCCCCCGGCATCACGAACAGCCCCGAGAGCCCCGGATATGCAGTTCTTAACACTGTCTGCCCGAACAGAATGAGCAGCGGAAGCGCCGAGAGAAACGTCCTGCGGTAATCTTTTGTCTTCTCCCAGACAAGCCATGTCCAGATCAGCACCACCAGAAAAAATACAATGTCCGCATTGGCAATAAACACGCGCTCAATACTCAAAAGTCCCAGATACAGCTTCTGTCCGAATCCAAACGTCGCATAAACCGGAAGATCCGCAATACTGACCGCATTGCGTCCGGCATTGCCCGGACAGAGTGCAATTACGAGCAGTGAAACCACATCGATCACCGCAAGAGTCCAAAAAAGCACTGCATTTCCCGGCCTTCTGTGCGCTTTCCACAGATACACGCCGCTAAGCACGAGCAGCAGCGTCATAATCACGGCATACTGTTCATGACTTCCTGTCACAACCGCGACAGGAACCGCGGACACTGCCGCTGCCGGGTGAATTTTCTCCGCAAGCGCAAGCTTCCTTATCACCCACGCCACATAAAAAAATCCCCAGAACGGCCAGAAATGTGTAACTGTTGTCGTAATCCATCCCGCCGTACCCATGTCGTGAAACGGAAAAATCAGCACCGCCGCTGCCGCGCACCAGTTCATCGTCTTCCCACCGCCGAAAAGCCCGGACAGCAGAAGAGGCAGCGTCGCAAACAGCAGAAAATCAATAATTCTCCACAAAACCGGGCACTGTATGACATTGACCAGTACACACTCCGACACCACGCGCGACGTCCAGGTCAGATAGCGCTGCGTCAGATACGCCCACAGCGTCGTGTCTTTTGTGGCATCCCGGAAAAAAATGTCGTCCCCCGCCATCGGCTTCATCCCGACGTGGTAGACCAGTCCGATCACCGCCACCAGCACAAACGGAAGGTATGCCGCGTATCTGCTACTCTTCCTCATACATATCATCCATCTTCGTACCACAGTTGCTGCAATATACAGCACCTTCCGGCATCTTCGCACCGCACTTCGGACATTCTGCAGAACCCTGGATCCGCAGAACCTCGGCTTTCATGCGCTCGATCTCCTCCACAGCTTCCTTGATCAGGAAAAACTGCTCTGCTTCTTCACATTCTTCCTCATCCTTGTGCTTCTCATAATAAGAGCGTCCCAGCTCCTCATACTGCTTCTGCACATAGTCCTCCTTGGACTTGATATCCAGCTTTAACTTTGCAATCTCGGATACATCCTTCGCCTTCTGGCTGACATCCTTCCCCGCACTTACCAGTGACTCGCTTAACTTATCAAAAAATTCCATGAAGTTTTCCTCCCTGTCGTTTCTTTTTCCCCAGTATAACGCCAATTTCCCTTTACAGCAATCGAAAAAACAGGAAAAATCTTTTTCTGCAATATCTTTTCATGCTACCGCATGCAGATATACACAAGATAGACCGCATAGAGCGCCAGCATCACAATGCCCTCGAAGCGGTCCAGCTTCTTCTTCGTCCAGGCGAACGCCCACACCAGTACGCTCATCACAACCAGAATCACAATATCGATCACATTTTCCATGATAAATGCGATCGGACTGATCGTTGCTGCGATACCGAGCACAAACAGAATATTGAAAATATTGGAGCCGATCACATTACCGAGCGCCATATCCAGTTCATTTTTGCGCGCTGCAACCACTGAGGTCACAAGTTCTGGCAGGCTGGTTCCACAGGCAACAATCGTAAGTCCGATCAGATTCTGGCTGAGTCCCAGCTTTGCAGCAACCGTGGATGCGCCGTTTACAACAAAATCCCCACCGAACTTGATCGCCACAATACCACCGACGATAAACACGATACATTTCCACACCGGCAATACCTCATACTCATCATCTCCGGCAGCAGCACGCGCTTTCAGTGCCGAGCGCACCATCCAGACCAGAAAAGCGACAAATACAATAAGAAGGATGATTCCGTCTGCCCTGCCAAGCTGCATTCCCAGATATCCGCAGACTAAAAGCAAGACTGCACAGACTACAGAAAACGGAAACTCTTTTTTTAACGTACTCTTTTCAACATAGAGTGGATTAAAAAGGGCACAGAATCCACAGACCACCATCAGATTAAAAATATTAGAGCCAATAGCATTGCTGACTGCAAGTGCATTATTGTTCGTTACCGATGCCGTAATACTGACCGCACATTCCGGAAGACTCGTCCCCATCGCCACGATCGTAAGTCCTATAATGATTGAGGGCACTTTCAGCATCTTTGCCACGGAAGAGCTTCCCTCCACAAAAAAATCTGCTCCCTTAATCAGAAGCACAAATCCAACAACAAGCAGCACAACTGCCCAAAGCATTTCTGTCATAATAATCTCCATTCCTCTCTGTTTTCTCTACTGTAATTATTTTCTCAAAATTATCTCAACTTCCGGTAGTCCAGCACCTATCCCACAAACCCGAGATGCTCCAGCAGAATCTTCACGCCGATCAGCACCAGGATAATGCCGCCTGCAAGTTCTGCCTTTTTCTTGTAGCGGTTTCCGAAGAAATTGCCGACATAGACGCCGCCGATGGAGATACAAAACGTGGTGAGACCGATGATCGTAACCGCCTCCCCGATCGGATAATTCAAAAATGCGAATGTAATTCCGACCGCAAGTGCATCGATGCTGGTCGCCACCGCCAGCACAAACATCTCTTTTACGTCGAGCGGCGGATCCATCTTGTCGATCTCCACATTCTCATCCTCCGGCCGCACCGCCTCGGCGATCATCTTGCCGCCGATGAATACCAGCAGCACAAAGGCAATCCAGTGATCAATACTGGTAATGTAGCTCTCAAACTGTGTGCCGAGCGCCCAGCCGATAAACGGCATCAGCGCCTGAAATCCTCCAAAAAACAGACCAATCACAAACGCCTGCTTCTTATTTACCCTGCGCATCGCAAGACCTTTGCAGATCGACACTGCAAACGCATCCATCGAAAGACCCACTCCAATGAGCAGCAATTCAATAAAAACAGCCATACCAACCTCCACATTTTATTCTGCCCCTGCCACAGGGCGCACATACACATTCAGCCCGGATGATGCATTTCCCGCCGGCGCACACATAAAAAAGAGACTGATGTATATCCTCTGCGCACCGCTCCCGTCTCCGTCTGCGATATAACACCAAAGATATACATGAGTCTCATTCTTTAAGATTTGCCAGGTCAGGCTGTCCGACCGGTCTGTTGACAAATCACGCTCTGCGCGAACTACTCCCTCACGGAATCTGCATTCATCAATAACGCTGTTTTCTTACTATATAGCAGCCCGCATTTTTTGTCAACCAATTTGTCAAAAAAACAACCTTTTTATCCCAGAAGTTCGAGAATTTCCTCCTTGGTAAAGGAAACGGAATCCATTCCCTCCCCCTCGAGCACCTGTTTTGCCAGTTCTTTTTTGCGCTCCTGGATCGCAATGATCTTCTCCTCGATCGTTCCCTCGGATACCAGCTTGTAGACCGTCACGACATGCTTCTGCCCGATGCGGTGGGCGCGGTCCGTTGCCTGGTTCTGCACCGCCACGTTCCACCACGGATCATAGTGGATCACAATATCCGCGGCCGTCAGGTTCAGCCCGGTTCCTCCTGCCTTTAAGGAAATACAGAATACCGGCACGTCGTCCTCGTTAAAGCTCTCCACCATCTGCATGCGCTTTTCCTTGCCGACAGAACCGGTCAGCATATAGTAGTCAATCCCGGCCTTCTTAAGCCCTGCCGCCAGACGATCCAGCATGGACGTAAACTGCGAGAACAATAACACCTTGTGCCCGGCACCAACCGCGTTCTCGATCAGTTCCATGCACATCTGCGCCTTTGCGGACTCCCCCTTATAGCCCTCAAACAGAAGCCCCGGGTCACAGCAGATCTGGCGCAGTCTCGTCAGCTCCGCAAGAATCTGGATCTTCTCGGAGCGGAATTCCTTCTCGGATTTGCCCTCCAGGCTCTCCTTCATGCGCTGCACATGGGCGTCATAGAGCGCAAGCTGCTCTCCTTCGAGCTTCGCGAAGACATTCTCCTCCAGCTTCGCCGGAAGATCCCGCAGCACTTCCCCCTTCAGACGGCGCAGAATAAACGGCCGGATCATGCGCTGTAAGCGCTGCATACGGTTTTCATCCCCGTTTACCACGATCGGGATCTCGATCTCCTCTCGGAACCGCTGATAAGTATATAAAAATCCCGGCATCAGATAATCAAAAATGCTCCACAGTTCGCTCAGCCGGTTCTCGATCGGCGTTCCGGTCAGCGCCAGCTTGAAACCCGCAGTAATCTGCTTGACGCCTTTTGCCGCCTGGGTTCCAGGGTTCTTGATATACTGCGCCTCGTCGATCACCTGAATCGCAAACACCATATCGCGGTACAGCTCCACGTCGCGTTTTAACAGGTCGTAGGACGTAATCAGCACTTCCCCTTCCTTCGTGTGTCTGACAATCCTCTGGCGCTCTGTGGCGAGTCCGGTCACGAGCGTCGTCTTGATCTGCGGTGCAAAACGGCTGATCTCTTTCTGCCAGTTGTAGACGAGCGACGCCGGACATACGATGAGGGAACGGTGCCACTCCCGCTCTCCTGCCTTGGCACTCTCCTGTTCCGACAAGAGCAGACTGATGACCTGCAGGGTCTTGCCCAGTCCCATATCGTCCGCAAGGATTCCGCCGAATCCGTTCTCGCGCAGTGTCTTTAACCACAGAAAACCGCTCTTCTGGTAGCCGCGCATGATACTGCGGAGCGAATCCGGCACCTCATAATCGCTGTCCTCGATCGTCTTCATATTGCGGACCATGCCCTTGAACTCGCGGTTTTTCTCCACGGAAAGCTCCTGATTGCTCTTTAACGCCGCGTCCAGATACATCGCGCGGTATTTTGGTACGTTCACATGACCTTTTTTCAGTCCGGATTCTGTCAGGCGGAGATCCTCGCTGATCTCCGCAAGCAGTCCCAGACCATCCTCGCGCACATCAAGAAAATCTCCGTTTTTCAGACGGACGTATTTCTTTTTCCGGTCGTACCGGGTCAGAAGATATGCCAGCTCCTCGCGCGACATCTCATCCGAGTGGATCTGCAATTCCAGAAGATCGCTCTTTAGCGCAACGCCCACCGAAACCGACGGCGATGAGACGACCTTCATTCCCCGGAAATCCTCCGTCGTGTAGATCGACATATACTCGCTGAGGCGCTGCAGACCGCTGCTTATGAGCTGATAGAGCATGTCCTCGTTGTGCGAGAGAATGAAGATCGTCTGCCCGAGTCCGTATTCGTTGAAGTACGGCTCGACCAGCGTGCGCACGCGCATCTCCTCCCCAAGATCCCGCACCTCGCCCGGCTCAATCTTCTGCAATACGTTATATTTGTCGTCCCCGTAGGCAGCGACCAGCTTCGCACCGACCGTCTGGTTGTCCTGCTTGTCCAGATACAGTTCAAACTCCGGCTTTTTCGGGACGTAGAGCGTCTCATCGAAGCCCTCCGCCGTCACCCGGAACGTCTCTCTTAAAAGCGGCAGCAGATCCCGGCAGAACGACGGCAGTTCATCCGCCGCAATGTAACATTCCCCGCCGGCCTGACGCTCCATATAGTCGAAAAAGTCTCCCGTCTTCGCCTTTAACGCCTCACTGCTGCGATAGATCATGCCATCTTCATAAAAATAGTAAAATCTGCTTCCCCTTATGACCTGCAGATCCTCCAGCAGAACGAAAACACCAGACGCCCCTGCGCGGATCTCAAGCTTCGGCTTGCGCTCTCCCTCCTGCACATGATACTCCTCCTCCGGCAGATACCCGATTTCGGCAGATAAAGGCATTTCCCCGATGGCGTCAAAAAAACGGTCGATGCCGACCTCATCGAGCTCCATCGTGCGCTCATATCCCCCAGTGTAAGCATAATAGGCATGAAATCTGCTCTGGCGTTTCTTGTCGTCATCCTGCATCCGCATGAACTCTACCATCCGCCATGCATCTTCTGTAAATGCCTGTCTGTTGTGATAAAAGTCCAGCTTTTTACCGTAATGCACCTTTTCATTCCGCTCGATGGAATGTAAAAAGGCAGAAATATTCTTTAATACATACTTCTGCTCCATTCCGATCTTAAATTCCACCGTCGCATAACTGTAATCCAGCTTAAAATAAGGCTCCAGTTCCACCTTTCCATAGACGCTCTCTGGAATCAGATAGCTCACACCGGCACGCAGTGAATACTGGTTCAAAAGCGTCTTGAACGCTCCTGCCGTCTGCATCGGGGCGACAGGCTTCTCCTCCGCGGCGCTTCCCTGCTCTCCCGCCTCATGTCCGGTGCGCTTCGCAGCCAGAATGTCCTTCGCCTGCCTTCGGTTAACATAAGCAAGAAGCGCTGCGACACAGTGTTTGCACATTCCCTCATAATTATAAAACGCTTCGCAGGTACAGTTGCTGCTTGACACCGTGCCGTACTCCTCATCGACAACCGCCGTCACCCGGTAGCTGCTCTGTTCCTTCCCACGTACCTCCGCTCGCACCTCGGCAACGGGCAGATCATGCTCCAGATAAATATCATACGCGAAATCCAGCACGCCCCCTGTCTCATATAATTCCTTTCCTCTCCGGTAGACTGCCGGATACACATCCTCTTTGATATCCGATACGGAAAACATAACCTCTCCTCCTGCTTTTGCCCTCTGTTCTCTGACATATAATTGTACCATAAAATCCTTTTTTCTTCATTCTTTTCTTTTAATTTTTTTGTCAAAATATGGTACAATGGTACATATCTTGTGATTGAAATACTTCTTATTTTTTATGGGGGTCTGTCATGATACAATATACAATCCATGAAGTTGCCGGTTTGCTTAATATCTCCACCGACGCCATCCGGCTCTACGAGAAGGAGGGTCTTGTCTCACCCACCCGCAATCCGGAGAACGGCTACCGCTGCTATGACACCGAACAGATCCACCGCATCATGGGAGTCTGTCTCTACCGCAAGCTCAACGTGAGCATCGCGGAGATCAAGCGGCTTCTCGCTGTCTCCACCCTTGGTGATCTTTCCGAAAGCTTTTCCGGTTTCATTGATTCGCGCAAAAAAGAGATCGAGCGGCTTACCCTGGAAGTCGAAAAAATGTCTTATATGAAACAGCACCTGGATACCCTGGATGAAGGCAGCCGCACTATAAGCATCCGGACGCTTCCCGCTGTCTATCCGCTCTACCATCAGGATTCCGCTTTTTTAGGTTACCGCACGCTAAAGGATGTCTTTCATTCTCCGCTGTTTTCGATGGGGAATTTCAGCTACATCCTCTCCGTGGAACCGTCCGGTTCCTGCCAGGTCAGCGCCTTCCAGTTTGCCATCCGCGAGCCGATGCTTGCACTCACCCAGCTCAATTCCACCAATCTGCCCAGCCGGGACAGCTGCCGCTGTCTCTACACCGTAGTCGCATTCCCGACCGAGCAGGAGATACTCTGGGATCTCTCCGCCGTCCTGAAATACGCCGGGGAACATCAGCTTTCCTGCAAACTGGAAGCTTACGCTTTCTACGTCTTCAGCATAGCACAGCCGGATGTCATCCTGGATTATTACGAAGTATATCTTCCGTTGGAAGACTCCTGATTTTTTCAACCTCCTATTGACCTTAGACCTGCACCAAGGTCTATGTTAGTATCACAAACATCTGGTACTTTCGTACAGGAAAAGGAGGTCTATCATGAACGATTCAAGAGAGTTAACGTTACAGGAACGCTCCACAAAGCGTGCCAACTATTGTCTGATGCTTACAGTTCTCATCATTTCCATCTATATGATGTTTCTGTTTATAGGAACAATTCTGCAGGGAAATCATGCTCTTTTCCGTCTTTTTGTCATTGCAGGCATGATTGCCCTCCCTGCAGCTGTTAGTACATTGTTCTATTTTTTTAATCCTGTTTCCATACGCTACCGCAATGTAGCGATTACATGCTTTCTGATCATTTATGAAGTCAGCTGTCTATCCTCAAAACTTTTTGTCTATAATCTCTTTATGATTCCTGTGCTCGTGGCACTGCTCATGTATTTTGATTTAAAACTCGAGATCTGCTCAGGCGTTTTAAACATGATCTGCTGCATACTAAATGGTCTCTATTCCATCCATGTGCTTGGAACGAATTCACTTGCAGAAAGAAACCTGATCTTTGTCATCTGTTCCATTATTATTGTCATCAACACAATCACCTGCCTGGCGTCCCGCGTGGCCGTCCTGCACAACACAGAGGAGCTCGCCGAACTGGAAGCCCACAAGAAAAAGCAGGAGGATATGATGAATTCCATCGTGACCGTCGGCACATCCGTCAATGAATCCACCCAGTCCATTCATGCGCTGATCGAGGAGATGACAGAGGCAACCGGCTGCGTCAGCCAGGCAATGGGCGACATTACCGTAAGCATGGAGAGCACAGTCGCAAGCATTCAGGAACAGGCTTCCATGACCGGACGGATTCAGGACATCATTGCCGATACCGTGTCGATCGCAGACGCACTTACCAACATCTCCCAGTCTTCTGGTAAAAATGTAGAGACCGGTCAGGCGCTTGTGAGCAATATTGTCTCCCAGACGGAGGAAGTAGAATCCGAGAATAAGCTCGTCAAGAAAAATATGACTGCACTGCAGGCACATACGCAGGACATGTTAAAAATTATCAGCATTATCCAGCAGATCTCCGCACAGACCAATCTTCTCGCCTTGAACGCCACGATAGAAGCAGCGCGCGCAGGGGAAGCAGGCAGGGGGTTCGCTGTTGTCGCGGAGGAGATCCGCATGCTCTCCGAGCAGACCAAGCAGTCCACTGAAAATATTGAGGAAATCATCACAAAGCTGAATCAAAATGCCGGTGACACAATCGCCTCGATGGATCATGTCATGGACAAGATCGGCAATCAGGTCAGCATGATTCATGATATTGAAGAAAATTTCAGCGGCATCCGCTCCGGTCTGACCGGCCTTGAACAGAATGCCGCCGCCATCTCAGAGAAGACACGCATTTTAAGAGAAACCAACACCATGCTGGTCGATGAGACCAACACGCTCTCTTCGACCAGCGAGGAGATCAGTGCCTCTGCGGAGGAGACCAACGCGATGTGCACCGACAATGCCGAGCGCTTCAAGAGCGTCAACAATGTCATCGCGGAGCTTGCCGCCGAAGCCGGCAAAATGAACGGTTTTATCGAAGAGTACCACCGCCTGCACGACGCGGACACCGACGCCGAGACGGCAATCTCCCGGCAGGCGCTCCACACGGCATAGAACGGGGCGATTCAGCAATTCATGCTGACGTCCGGAAGAAATCCGCAAGCTTCTGCCGGCTGCCGGGAGTCACGATTCGTTTGAGCAAAATAGCGCGATTTCTTCCATGCCGACTGGAACATCCGGGTTCGTGTCTCTTACCACGCTTTGACACTCTATGCGGGTGTGTCCGCACAGCAAAGACAATGAGTGGACTTTTGGGCAGCGCTTGGCACACCTCTTTACAGATTTAATAAAAGGAACTGTCACAATAAGCATATCGCACTTTGCTTTGATAAGTAATATTACGAGAAATAGATACTTAAAAGTTCCAGATAAACATGCGGCGGCAAAGTCTGACCGCAAAATCCGGTATTTCTAACCATGCCGCAGCTGGCATCCGTGATGATCCGTGTCTTTCCAAGTTTGGAGCACTCTACGGACTGTGTCCGCAAGCCGGCAGACAATTTTAGGACTTTTGTGTGTGTCCCTTTATGGCACCTCTGAACAAAACATAACCGCGCGAAGCCGCTGTCTGAGTCGGCATCTGCCCTATTTTCAATAGCAGATGCCGGCGAGTTCGGTTCGCGCGGTTTTATATTGTCTGTGAAGAGGTGCCATTAGGGACACCAAAAAGTCCGCTCATTGTCTGCGGCTTGTCGGACACACTCCGTGAGTGTCCAAACGTGGCCAAGACACGGAATTGGATGCCAGCCACGGCATGGAAGAAATACACGAATTTTGCTTCAAAGAATTTGCCGCCGTCTGTTTATTCTGGAACTTTTTGTTCTCTGGTATTCCTGTAATATTACTTATCACTTCAAAGAGATCTTTGCTTATTGCGACAATTTCTTATATTTTGCTCACCGGTGTGCCAAGCACTGCACAAAAATTTTAAAATTGTCTTTTGCTGTGCGAACACTCCCCATAGCGTGTTCAAAGCTTGGAAAGACACGGACGATCGCAGATGTGAGAACAGCATGGTTAGAAACCGCCGGTTTTGCGATCGAATCGCGACTCCCGGCAACCGGCAGAATCCGGCGGATTTCTCCGGCCGCCGTCATAATATACCAAAGCGCCCCGGTTTCTGCCGCGTCGCGCGGGCTAGAAGATTACCGTCACCTCGGTGCCCACGCCCTCCTCGCTGGAGAGTTCGATCTGGGCTTCGTGCTGCACGACGATGTGCTTTACGATCGCAAGCCCGAGTCCCGTACCGCCCGTCGACTTGGAACGGCTCTTGTCAACACGGTAGAACCGCTCAAAGACACGGTCCTGCTGCTCCTTCGGGATGCCGATGCCGGTGTCGCGCACTGTGAGCGCCGGTCTCTGGTTCTTCATGCCCGTAATGACGGTCACACTGCCGCCCTTCTTATTATAGCGCACGGCATTGCTGCACAGATTGTAGAGCAGTTCCTCGATGAGCGTCTTGTTGCCGTTGATCGTCACCGGCCCGCCTTCCTGCAGCAATGTGACCTCGTTCTTCTGCGCCGCAATCTGCATCTGATCGATGCAGGTCGTCGCCAGCGCATAGAGATCGATCGGCTCAAACTCCAGCTTGAGGTCACTGTTGTCAAGCTCCGAGAGCTTGATGATATCGTTAATCAAAGATTGCAGACGCTCCGCGCTCCGGTGAATCTCATTTGCAAAATGCTCGGTGTCGCGCTCGTTGGTCATGCCGCTTGCGATCAGTTCCGCGTAGCCGGAGATCGCCGTGAGCGGGGTCTTGAGTTCATGCGATACGTTCGCGGTAAATTCCTGCCGCATCTGTGCATGGTTTAAGATATCCATATGCTGCTGCTTGATCATCGACACAAACGGACGCATCTCCTCGTATACTTCCCGCTCATCGACGAGCACAATGTTGTCCGCCATCTTTTCGATCGGCTCCACAAAGCGCTTTGTCATGCGTTTTGCAAAAAAGGCGCACACCAGGAATACACACAATCCCACACCCAGCGTAAGCATCGTCATATTCCATGCCAGATGGTAGATGCTGCCGCTCTCTTTTCCGATTCTAAGAACATTTCCGTCTGAGAGGCGCATCGCATAATAGAATGTGTGCTCCGCGGAAGTCGTCGATTTGCGCATCCCGCGGCCTTCCCCGACCGCAAGCGCCCGCTCGACCTCCGGACGCCCCCTGTGATTCTCCATCTTCGTCTCGTCCTCCATGCTGTCATAGAGAACCGTTCCATCCGTAGCAATCAAAGTGATCCGCAGCCCATCCTCGGAAAGCTGATCGCACACTTTCTGCGACGCATCCTCAAAATCCAGCCGGGAGATCACATGTGCATTTGCCTTTAAGTCATCATAGATCTGTTGTACCAGAATGCTGTAAAACAGCCCGATAGAACATACGGCAGTCACCAGAATGGCGATTGCCGCAATCAACATAAATTTGGAATTTAATTTTTTCTTCATAGATTTTTGTCTACTCGATCATATATCCCACATTGCGGATCGTCTTGATGCAGCTTCCCGCCGCCCCAAGCTTCTGGCGCAATGTCTTGATGTGCATATCCACGGTCCGGCTCTCGCCCTCGTACTCAAAGCCCCATACCTGATCCATGATCTTGTCTCTGGACAGGACAATCCCCGCATTGATCATAAGATATTTCAACAATTCGTATTCCTTGAACGTCAGCTCACACGGCTCATCCCCGACAAATACCGCGTGCTTGTCGTTGTCCATCCTGATCTCACCATGGCAGATTTTCGTCTCCTCCGCCACACTCTGCGTCCTGCGCAGCAGCGCTTTCACTCTGGAAATCAGCTCCATCACGCCAAATGGCTTTGTGATATAGTCATCCGCTCCGAGATCCAGTCCCTTGACCTTGTCCAGCTCACTGGTCTTTGCAGTGACCATAATGATCGGAATGGCTGCCGTATTTTTATTCGCCCGGAGTTTTCCCAGAATCTCCAGACCGTCTTCATCCGGAAGCATAATGTCCAGCAGCAGAAGGGACGGAACCGCCCGCTCCAGCCGTTTAAACATGCTTTCTCCGCTCTCGAATTCCTCCACTTCATATCCGCTGTTCTTCAGCGCATAGCGCTCAATCTCACGGATGTTGACGTCATCTTCCACAATATAAATTGTTGCCATTGTTCTCCTCTCTTCCGCGGCCGCTTATGCACACCAGATCGAAGATACGAATTACAGAGAGTACCTGCTTCCGAACTCATCCAGCAGTCTGGTGAACTCTGCGCTCTCCGCCTCATCCAGCTGCTCTGTAAAGCTGTGCTCCTCCAGCTGTGTATCCTTCAGCTGCATCATGTACACGGCAATATTGGAACAGTGGTCTGCCACACGCTCATAATTCATGGCAAGATCCGACAGGACCAGTCCCAGCTCCATACTGCACTTGCCCTTGCGCAGCCGCTTCATGTGATGCTTCTTCACATCTTTATTTAATTCGTCAATTACTTCCTCTAACGGCTCCACCGTATGCGCCAGCGCCTGATCGTTGTTCACAAACGCATCCGTGGTTCTTGTCAGAATGTCACGGATTGCCGCACCGTAGAGATTCATCTCCTCTTCACCTTTCCTGGAAAACGTCAGATTTTCCTTGCGCATCTGCTGTACGCTCTCCACCACATTGATCGAGTGGTCGGAGATACGCTCAAAATCCGTAATACAGTGCAGCAGCGACGTCACCTGCAGGCTGTCCTTATAGGACAGATTCTCACTGCTCAGCTTCGTCAGATATGCGGTGATCTTGTCGTCATAGACATCGACCCGGTTCTCCTTGTCAATGACATCCTGCGCTTTCTCCTCCGAATACTCGCCCAGCACGTCCATCGCCTCCAGAAATCCGTCTCTTGTCATCTCTGCCATCTGGCTTACCAGTGAACGGCACTGCTCGATCGCGAATGCCGGCGAAGAAAGGAATCTGTCGTCCAAGATTACAAACGCATCGTTTGCCGTCTTCTTCTCATCCTCTGTCTTCGGAATCGTAAGATATGCCAGATTCTCCAGTCCCTTCGTAAACGGAAGCAGAACCAGAGT
Source organism: Roseburia hominis A2-183 (assembly GCF_000225345.1). Taxonomy (NCBI): domain Bacteria; kingdom Bacillati; phylum Bacillota; class Clostridia; order Lachnospirales; family Lachnospiraceae; genus Roseburia; species Roseburia hominis. The sequence continues at coordinate 93,659 of NC_015977.1, read as the reverse complement.
AGTAAATACATTAAAAATACTGTGAACCAGCGCAATATCCGCTGCATTTACGACGTCGTTCGTAAACGGAAAGCTGAAAATGGCATTCCCCAGATAAAACAGGCACAGGAAAAGAACCGTACCGATCATGTTGAAATATAAATGTACAAACGCGGTACGCTTTGCACCCTTGTTCGCACCGATTGCGGAGATCATTGCCGTCACACAGGTACCGATGTTCTGTCCCAGAATAATCGGGATCGCTGTGCCAAATGTAAATCCACCGGTTACCGAAAGCGCCTGTAAAATACCGACAGAAGCGGAAGAACTCTGGATGACCGCCGTAAGCAGCGCTCCTGCAAGCACTCCAAGCACCGGATTCTTGAACATGGTAAGCAGGTTCGTGAACTCCGGCACGTCCGCAAGCGGCTCCACCGCACCACTCATCGCCGACATACCGTACATCAGCACGACGAATCCAAGCAGAATCTCTCCGGTAATCTTCTTCTTATCGCTCTTGCCAGACATCAGCAGAATAATACCGATCATAGCCAGAATCGGTGAGAACGATGTCGGCTTTAACATATTTATAAAAAGGTTGTCTCCCTGAATTCCCGTCAAGCTGAGCAGCCATGCGGTAATCGTCGTACCGATATTGGCACCCATGATGATTCCGATCGCTTGTGAAAGCTTCATAATACCGGAATTTACAAACCCGACGACCATAACCGTTGTCGCGGAAGATGACTGTATGACCGCTGTGACGCCTGCACCGAGCAGTACCGCTTTTAACGGATTCGATGTCAGATTCTCCAGAATGCGCTCCAACCTTCCGCCTGACATCTTCTCCAGTCCTGCACCCATCACGTGCATTCCGTATAAGAATAATGCCAGCCCGCCAATCAGGGACAATACTCCAAAAATATCCATTCTAATCTCCTTTGCATCTCATTGCTTTACATCTTTTTTACATACGCATACATAATCATTTATAACGTATTTTTTGACGTTTTGCAATTACAATCCAAGGAGTCGGTAAAATTTTTTAATTTCAGGTAATTTTCCGGTAAGCTTTATGTAAAATCTGTGTAAAATCACGGTTTTTAGACCAATTTTCTACTTCTCGTGCTCTCCCGTGATCGAATAGATGACCCACTCGGCAATGTTTGTCGCGTGATCGCCGATACGCTCAAAATATTTTGCCACCATCAGCATATCCGTCGCCTGCTCGCCGTTTTTGACGTTCTCATTAATCTTTTTGATCAGCTGCTGCTTAAAGTCCGCGAACAGATCATCGACCACATCATCCTGCGCAATCACCGTGCGCGCCAGCTCCAGATCCTTGTTGACGAATGCGTCCACGCACTTGATGACCATATCAGTAGTCTCTTTCGCCATACTTTCCACCAGATCAATGTTGATCGCGCTGCGCTCGTATGTCGCATCGGACATCAGAATCGTCATCTCGGAAATATCCGCCGCATGGTCTCCGATCCGCTCCATATCGGTAATCATCTTTAATGCCGCGGAGATCAGACGCAGATCCTTTGCGACCGGCTGCTGCTGCAACAGCAGCTTCATGCAGAGCGACTCCACGGTCTTTTCCTGCTCGTCGATCTCCTCGTCGTAGGCGATCGCCTTCTTCGCCTTCTCCACATCCTGGCGCACCAGCGCGGAGATCCCCATCTCAATCGCGTGCTCAATCATGCTTCCCATCTGGATCAGTTCATTGTTCAGTTCTAACAGCTGTCTCTCAAATCTGTTTCTCATTGCTTGCTCCTTTCATCAACCGAAACGTCCGGTAATGTAATCCTCTGTCCGCTTATCCTGCGGCACGGAGAACAATTTTTCCGTATCTCCGCTCTCAATGACCTCGCCGAGCAGGAAGAATACGGTCTTATCGGACACACGCACTGCCTGCTGCATGTTGTGCGTCACCATAATGATCGTGTATTTTTTCTTCAGTTCCACCGCGAGATCCTCGATCTTCGAGGTTGAGATCGGGTCAAGTGCAGACGTCGGCTCATCCATCAGAATCACTTCCGGATCGACCGCCAGCGCACGTGCGATGCACAGACGCTGCTGCTGTCCGCCGGACATTCCGAGCGCACTCTTTTTCAACCGGTCTTTCACCTCATCCCAGATCGCCGCATCGCGCAGGGATTTTTCCACGATCTCATCCAGTTTTGCCTTGGAGCGGATGCCGTGCGTGCGCGGTCCGTATGCGATGTTGTCATAAATGCTCATCGGGAACGGATTCGGCTTCTGGAATACCATGCCGACACGCTTGCGCAGCAGGTTCACGTCCATGCCGCTGTAGATGTCTTCCCCGTCGAGCAGCACCTGTCCTGTGATCTTACATCCCTGTACCAGGTCGTTCATGCGGTTTAAGCATTTTAAAAAGGTGGATTTTCCACAGCCGGACGGACCGATAAATGCGGTAATTTCTTTTTCGTTAATGGACAGATCCACGTCCTTGAGCGCGTGGAAATCGCCGTAATACAGATTCAGATTCGATATATTAAACTTTTCTCCCATGTTTTCCTCATTTCCGCGCTTCGCGCTATTCTTTCACTGCCTCAAACCGCTTCGCGATCAAGGATGAGACTCCATTTATCAGAAGGACAATGACAAGCAGCACCACTGCAGTCGCATTTGCTTCATTTTTATGTAAACCTTCATTAGAAAGCACATACATATGGATGGCGAGCGTACGCCCGGAATCCATAAGTCCCGCCACACCGGTCACGGTACCCGCCGTGTAGATGAGCGCTGCGGTCTCTCCGACGATACGTCCAATCGAGAGAATAATACCGGATAGAATTCCCGGGATTGCTGCCGGAAGCACAATCTTAAAAATTGTCCGCAGTTTTCCGGCGCCCAGTCCGAAGCTTCCCTCTCTGTAGGAATCCGGCACACATAAAAGCGCCTCCTCCGTGGTTCTCATAATCGTCGGCAGCACCATGATGGCGAGCGTCGCCGCTCCGGAGAGCATGGAATAGCGCCAGTGTAGTGCAATGTTGAAAAACAGCATACCGAACAGACCATAGATAATGGAAGGAATACCGGTCAGCGTCTCCGCAGTCAGACGAACAACCTCCACGAATTTATTGCCCTTTCTGGCATATTCGATCATGTAGATTGCCGCCCCCACACCAAATGGCACGGAAAACAGCAGCGAGACCACAACCATCTCCACCGTGTTGATGATGGCGGGGAGCATGGACACGTTGTCCGAATTATAATGTAACGCAAACAGGCTCGGCTTTAAGTACGGAATGCCGCTGATGAGAATGTAGCCCACCAGGAAAAGCAGCGTCACCACCGTGAGCGCGGCTGCAATCAGAACCAGAAGCAGCAGGATCAAAGAGCCGGGATGTCTGGTATAGGATTTCATTTTATCTTTCAATGTTACTTTGTTAATTGGATTTATCTGCTCCATCCCCTACTCCTTTCCGCTTCGCTTGATTGCCGAGAAGCACAGATTGATAATCAGGATAAACGCGAACAGCACCACGCCGGTGGCGATCAGCGCCTCCCGGTGCAGATCCGTCGCATAGCCCATCTCCATGACAATGTTCGTCGTCAGTGTGCGGACGCCCTGCAGAATACTGTTTGGTACTCGCGGCTGGTTGCCCACAACCATCATGACTGCCATCGTCTCTCCGAGTGCACGTCCGACGCCGAGGATGACCGCCGCCAGAATGCCGGATTTTGCCGCCGGTACCACGACGGTAAAAACGCTTCGCTCATGCGTTGCCCCGAGCGCCAGGGCTCCCTCGTAGTAACTCTGCTCCACCGCGCGGATCGTCGGTTCAGACGCTCCGATGATGGTCGGCAGGATCATGATTCCCAGAAGAATCGACGCACAGAGAATACTCTGTCCGTTGCTGTTCTTAAAATGTTCCCGGATAAACGGCACGAGCACAACCAGTCCGAAAAATCCGTATACGATAGACGGAATGCCCGCGAGCAGGTTCACGACCGGCTTTAAGAGCTTGTACAGTCCTTCCGGACAGAATCTTGCCATAAATATAGATGTCAGCACACCGACCGGCACACCGATGATCAGCGCGCCTCCGGTGACGTAGATACTTCCCAGTATCATCGGGAAGATACCGAATTTATTGTTTCCCGGCTTCCACTTGGTTCCGGTCAGGAATTCCACAAATCCGATTTTCTTCATTGCCGGGATTCCGTTTGCAAACAGGAATATGCAGATCAGCGCCACCGCCACGATGGAGATGACCGCAGCCAGCAGAAATACATATTCCATGATCTTCTCTCTTTTTTTCATCAGAGCCTCCATTTACAGGTTTTTCCTAAATAACGTGTATGTTCCACGAAAGGACCGGAAGAACATTCTGTTCCCCCGGTCCGTCCTGCTATGCTATTTTCAGCTGTCCGTCCTAGTTTGCTGCATCCCAGGTTGTTGTCTCGCCCGTGAAGATACCCTTTACGGTGTCGGAGGAGAGATCCTCTACCGGGTTCTCCTGATTTACGATCACTGCGATACCGTCCATGGCGATCTTCGTTGCGGTAAGTCCTTCCTCTGTCTCGGAATCCTTTAACTCGCGGGAAGCCATACCGATGTCAAGTGTGCCGTCTGCTGCGCCGGTCATACCTGTGGTAGAATCACTTGTCTGAAGCTCGATCTCCACGTTTGCATTAACTGCCTTGTAAGCCTCGATCAGTTTCTCCATTACCGGAGATACGGAAGAGGAACCGCCGACTACGACTTTGCCTTCTGCTCCGTTGGACTCGAATGCTGCTGCGGAATCATCTCCGATATAACCGTTGTCGGAGATTACTTTCTGTCCGTCACCGCTCATGATGTAGTTGATGAAATCCTGTGCAGCCTCGCTGACCTCGCCCTTTGTTGCAATATTGAACGGTCTTGCGATCTTGTAGGTGCCGCTCTTGATGTTCTCTACGGTAGCCTCTGCTCCGTCGATCTTCACTGCCTTTACCGTGTCGTTTAAGGAACCGAGAGATACATAACCGATTGCGTAGGTATCACCTGCTACCGATGTGAGCATAACGTCCGTGCTGTTGGTGATGATCGCTTCCTCTGTGGTATTATCCACTTTCTCGCCGCTCTCATCTTTTTCTTCCACACCGAACAGCTCGATGAATGCTCCTCTTGTGCCGGAACCATCCTCACGGGAATATACGGCGATTGCTGATGTATGATCGAAATCTGCATTCTCTGCCGGTGCAGCTTCGCTTGTGGTATCTGCTGCGTCTGCGGTGGTTGCTGCATCTGTGGTTGCTGCTGCATCTGTGGTGGTGTCTGCTGTATCACTGCTGCCGCATCCTGCGAACATGCTCGCTGCCATAACACCTGTCAATAACATACACATTACTTTCTTCTTCATTTTGAATCCTCCATTCAATTTTACGGAATTTCTTCTCCGTTTTTTCTTTTACCTCGTTTCTTAGAACATGGTTTACTTTACGGGAGGAATGTAAAATGCAGAAGAGCACTTATGTAAAACCTGTGTAAAAATCCTGTCACATCATTTCAATCTGCCGGCGCAGCTCTAACATCTTATTGTCCACCTTTGCGATCACGTCCGAGTAGCCGCGCGTCTCGCGCTCCACATTGGCGATCTGGCCGGCATCTTTCTTATAACACATCTGCGTGTCCAGCTCTGCCCAGTAATCCATCGCAAACGAGCGGATCTGAATCTCCACCCGGATCTCCGTGACCGTGTCATTGTACGTCACCGGAACACCCGCAATCACATGAATACTCTGATAGCCGCTCTTCTTGGGATTTTTCACATAATCCTTTTCTTTGATAATGTGAAAATCCTTCTGCTTCTTGATGACATCCGCTATCCGGTAGATGTCGTCACAGAAAAAGCACACGACCCGGATGCCGGCGATGTCATTGAGTGTCTGCACCGCCTCCTCAAAGGAGACTTCCCGCCCTTTCTTTTTGAGCTTTTTGATGACGCTGTCCGGCGTCTTGATGCGGCAGGACATATTGCGAATGACCTGGCGGTGGCATTGTTCCGTCAGGTCAGCATTGATCAGTCTTAATCGTGCCTGTACGAGATCCATGGCGGCGGCATAGGATAGCTGCACCATCGGCTGTAACAGTTTCTCACTCAACAGGTCTTCATTCGGCAATTTTTGTTCTCCGTTTTGTTTTTCCTTTATTTCTATTCGCTTCTTTTTCTTTTTAGAATCATTCTTTGGCAAAACCCGCTGCGCCTCCCATCGCACCGCTCTGTGACGTCTCCCCTGCCATGCACCGGCGCTGCATCTGGAAACAGATAAATCCCACAACAAACATGGCGGCGATCGCTGCCACACCGGCTCTTGACGTATCAAACAGCTGTGTGGTGATTCCCATCAGCATCGTTCCCATAAAGGAAGCTCCTTTTCCAAAAATATCGAAGATGCCGAAATACTCCGTCGACTTTTCCTTCGGGATGATCTTGGCATAGTAGGAACGGGAGAGCGCCTGGATGGCTCCCTGAAATACACCGACAAACGTTGCCATCATCCAGAATTTCCACGCCGCATCCAGCCAGAGTGCATAAACTGCAACCACAAAGTAAGCGCCGATGCATACCGAAATGAGTTTTGAAGATGCAAAGCGCTGGGTCAGTTTTCCGAACAGAATCGCGCACGGGAATGCGACGACCTGCGTGAGCAGCAATGCCATCAGAAGGCTGGTGTCGCTGATTCCGACGTCTTTTCCGTAGGAAGTCGCCATCTCGATGATGGTATACACGCCATCAATATAGAAGAAAAACGCTGCCAGAAACCACAGCACCTTTTTGTCATCCCGGATCTCCGCAAAGACTTTGCCGAGTCTGGAAAAGATCTCGCGCACATTGGTGCCGCCCGCTTCCACATAGTATTTCTGTTGATAGTTCCGCAGCAGCGGAAGTGTCACAACCACCCACCATGCCGCGTTGATAAAAAATGCAATCATCATCGCAACCGTGCCGGAGATGCCGATCGCGTCCGCGCCGAGGATCAGACCGAGGCTCGCCACAAACGGCACGCAGCTTCCGATGTATCCCCACGCATAGCCCTGGGAGGACACCTCATCCATCCGCTCATCCGTCGTGACATCCACAAGCATGGAATCGTAGAAAATGAGACTTCCGGAGAATCCGACTTTTGCAATTACGAAAATGGCAAGGAACAGAATCCAGGTCCTTGGAATCGCAAGCGCCGCACAGCCGAGCACTCCCATCATCATGAAAAATGTAAACAGCGGCTTCTTGCGGTTCTTATTGTCGGCGACCGCACCAAGCACCGGTCCTAAAACCGCCACGATCAGCGTGGAGATCGAGATGGCGTAGCTTAGATATGCGGTGGAGTCCGATGCGCTGATGCCGTTTGCAGACGCCATGTTTTTGTAATAGATCGGTATAATCGTCGACACCAGCAGTGTGAACGCCGAATTTCCGACATCATACAGTACCCAGAATTTTTCGAGTCTGCTCATTTTCGTTTTCATAATCTTTTACCTCTTCTTCCTTAATAAAGCGGAATATTTCATCATAATATTTCGCACGCGTCCGCTCATCCGCATTAAAAATCTCATGTCTGGAATCCGGCATAAAGAAAAGCTTTGTCCGCTCCGTCTCCTCCGCAAACCGCGCGATCGCATCGTTATCCACCATGTGGTCACGACCTGCTGCAAAAAGCAGCACCGGCACCTTGATCTTTGCCAGATTCTCCCGCCGCATCAGCTTACGGCTGGCGCGAAGCCCTGCGCGGACCCAGGCATAACTTCCGCCGTAGGTGCGGTAATGTTCATCTAAGAGCCGCTTTTGAAACATATAGTCATAACGCTCTTTTGAAAGGCAGCTGCTCCCCTCAAACTGCGGCGTCTCTGAAAAGCCCTGCTGTCCCGCCAGTGTGGCAAAGCATTTTCCTTTTCCGGTCAGACAGCAGAACTCCGCCAGCAGTTTTGCCAGAAACCGCGGATATTTTCCGGTCTGCATGGCACACATCGGCGCGGAGAGGACTGCCGCCTCAAACAACTGCGGATAACGTTCCAGTGCAAGGATTGCAATGGCGCCTCCCATCGAATGTGCAAACACGATCCGGTGTTCCTCCCCGGGACTTACGACCGTCTCCACAAACCGCGCGAGATCTGCGGCATAGCAGTCATAACTTTGCACATGCACCAGTTCCGGGTCATCCACCTCGCGCCCGGAATACCCGTGTCCCCGGTGTTCCGGCACATAGACCGAGTATCCCGCCTGCAGAAAACGGTATGCGACTTCGTTATATTTTTCCGCGAATTCGCAAAACCCGTGGGAAATCACAACACATTTCCCCGCATCCGGCAGAAAATAGCGCCGGTAAGCGATCGACATGCCATCTTCCATCTTAAGATAGCCCTTCTCGCCGTGCTCTTTCAGATAAGGCTCTACCGTCTCCGCCATCCAGACGGCATAAGCAGTCTTCTCCTCTTTCGCACAGCTTCTATCCTCCGGCATCATCCCTGCTTCCCCTGCTTCTTTATCACGCGCACCAGCTCCGGTGTCAGCGTTCCGTCCAGATACTCGGCAGCGATCCGCCTGCCCACGTCCGGATAATTCGTAATCATGGCGTCCACCTGCATCTCGCACACCATGCGCATGTACTGCTCCTCGTTCACCGTCCAGACGTGTACGCGCTTTCCGTGCTTCTTACAGTCTTCCATGTAATTCGGATACTGCAGATTGTAGAGCGCCGGATGCATGGCGTCTGCGCCCACGACAAGCGCGCCATAGCTGACCGGATTGACAATGCCGTCACAGTAGAGCATGCCGGTCTTCGCCTGCGGATTCAGCTCCTTGATGCGCTGCACCGTGTAGTGGTTAAACGACGAGTACCACACGCGCTCCTCCAGTCCCATGCGGGCGGTCAGGTCAAGCACGCGCTCTTCGATCTCCGGATAAAAGACCACGCCGGTCTTCAATTCCACATTGATCGTAAGTCCCGTCGGCTTTAACAGCTCATAGACTTCCTCAAGCGTCGGGATCATCGCCCGCTCGTACCCTTCCTTATGCGTCCGGTTGTAATTAAATCTGGAAATTCTCGCGTATGTAAAATCTTTGACCCAGCCGCTGCCGTCGCTGGTACGGTCAACCGTCTCGTCGTGGATGACAACCAGTTCTCCATCCTTTGTGAGCTGTACATCCAGCTCCACGCCGTCCGCGCCCATCTCAACCGCTTTCCGGAATGCCTCCAGTGTATTTTCAGGCGCGTAGCCGCTTGCGCCGCGGTGCGCCCATACCAATGTCTGTTTTTCCATGTATACAAAAACCTCCGATATGATAGCTTCTTATTTCTTCTATCATATCGGAGGTTTGTAAAATTGTTCGGGTGCGTTGTGTAAAATTTAGAAGGGATATGTAAAATATCTGTAAGATCACCCTAACTGGGAAAAATGCCGGTCAGCATTTTCCCCGCTTTATCATTCCGCGCAGAATCTGTGCGGCTCCGCCGCCGTTTCCTTTTTTATATTCCTGCCCCCGCAGGTAGAGCTGCTTCACTTTGACGGAAGCCAGTTCCTCCTTCGGGATGTCGTAAGGATTGCGGTCCAGCAACACCATGTCCGCTATTTTTCCCGCTTCCAGACTTCCGCGCTCCCTCTCATCAAAGGTCGTGTAATATCCGTTGTAGGTACACATGCGCAGCGCCTGCTGCACGGAGATGGATTCTGCCGGATTGCTGTGATTGCATGCCTTATACATCCATAAAAGCGGGTCCGGATCTGTGCAGGGTCCGTCCGATCCCGCACTTAAAATCAGTCCGTGTTCGCAGAATGTGCGGATCGGATTCAGCCTGCCCGCACGCTCTCCAAGGATCTGCTCCAGATAGCTGTCCGGCTCCTGCGGCCAGTCAATGAACACCGTCTGCACTGCCAGATTGATGTGATACCGCTCACAGACCGCAATCTCCTCCGCAGTCGGCAGACATGCATGGATGATCGTATGTCTGTGATCTTCTCTGGGCAGATCGTCAAGCGCCGCCTTGATGGCACGCACCGCCTGCACAAACGCCTTATCGCCGATCGCGTGCATCTCGATCTGCAGACCGGCGCGGTTTGCCGCCTTACAGAATTCCGTCACTTTTTCATCCGAATAGTAGAGTACGCCGCAGTCCGACGTGTTTTCATACGGCGAGAGCAGTGCCGCATCCATGGAACCGAAGCATCCGTCAAGCGCTGTCTCAAAACAGCCCCCGATTCTCGGAAGCTTCCGCTTTACCGCCTTATTCACATCGAGCGTCTGCATAAACACGCGCATCTGCATGCCGTTTGTGATGCCGCGCGCAAAAAAACGCTCCAGATCGACGTCCAGATCTCTCGCAAAGCCGACGCCGCTGACCGTATGGATCATGCCGATGCCGCGCGCAGCCAGATCGTCCAGCGCCTTCTGCATGTGCGCCACCAGCTGCACCGTAGAGAGCGAAGCTGTGATATAATCCGAGACGGCGAAAAATGCCTCCTGGTTCATCTCCCCGGTATCCTCATGAAAACCGCGCAGATGCTGCACCTTGCCGCGCACTTCGTTTAACAGCACCGTGTTGACGACACACGCGTGACCGTCGTACTTTACCAGAAAGAGCGGTTTGTCGGGACACACCTCATCCAGCTGCACCCTGCGCACCAGATGTCCGTCTGACACGGAATACGGCGATGCGCCAAACCCGATCACCAGCTTTTCCTTCGTTTTCTTCACATGCTCCCGGAGCATCTGAAGAATCTCCTCATTGCTCTGCGCATTCATGACATTGAGCCCGGCATGAAACGTCGCGTAACTTGCGAAATGGATATGACTGTCCACAAACGGCGGAATCAATGCCCCCTCCCCGGTGGACACGCGCTCCGCCGCCACACAGCCGGCCGGCAGCACGTCCCCACAGTAAAGGATTTTCCCCTGATCCTCCAACAGATAATGTGCAATCCGGTTCTCTTTGTCACAGGTTAAAATGTTACCCTCATAAAGTCTCATACCGTGCTCCTTTCCAATCCCTTAAATTTTAAAATAAGACCGGAATAATGTAAATGCCAAGTGCTATCACCGTCACAAGAATCGTGCCGGCTTTCCAGATCCGGTACTCCTTGTCCATCTTTGCCTTTTCCTGGGGGGACGGCTCCTCGAGGATACCGATCTCCTCCTCGATGGACGGAATCTTATTCTCATGCTTTCTGGTGAAAAGCGCCCAGTAGACAATCGCCGCCACAGTCACAACCGCCGCCGTCAGAAGCGCTATGCGGTCTGCAAAAATCAGAATAATGGTGTAGGCTGCGATCGTGACATAGCATCCGACCGTTCCTGCCGGCGCCCTGTACGGCCGGTTCATATCCGGATAGTGCTTCTTTAAGCCAAGGTAAGCCAGACAGCCGATCATATAACATACCGCGAGTGAGATCAGCGATACCGACGCGATATAATTGATCGACCCGGTTGCAATCAGGATAATATTGATGATGCCGACCACAAGAACCGCCATATACGGCGTCTTATACTTCGGATGTACCTTGCACAAAAACTTCGGCAGGGAACCGTCCTCCGCCATCGTGTAAATGTAGCGCGCCGGTGCGGCAATTCCCGGATTGATGGTGGAGAGATCGCCGCCGAATGCAATGCCGATGCAGAGCAGAATGATCGGAAAGCCCACCAGTCCGGCCGCCCGGAGTCCCTCCGCATACGGTGCGTCTGCCACTGCAAGGATGTGGTAAAACTCGTGCGGCACCAGTCCGGCAAGAAACCACTGGAATAACGCGTTGACTGCAAATACAAGGAATACCGATACTTTTAACGCTCTCGGAAGCGTATACTGCGGATATTTCGTCTCCGCCCCCATCGATACACAGGTCTCAAATCCGGTATAACACCACCATACCAGCCCGAAAATGTACATCATTTCCTTAAACGGCGGCAGGGAATCCATGGCAATCCCGCCGAAATAGTCCAGGTGGATGCGCGGTATCATATATAAGAACCATGCCACGGCACAGCCCCAGAAGAAGAAAATGAATCCCGTCTGCGCTTTTCCGGACATCTCAATTCCCCGGAAGTTTAAGATCAGGAAAAACAGGACCAGAACAATCGCAATGATCCGCGAATCCACGCCCTCGATATTGATGCCGAGTTCTCCAAACAGAATTTTAAAATAATTGGAAAATGCCAGTGTCTCACCCGCACCGATGCCGACCACAGAAATGATGTAATGCCAGCCTGCCAGGTTCGCCCAGACCCGGTTGAGTCCGCGCTTCGCATAATTGTAAGTACCTCCGGCACACGGAAGTGCCGCCGACATCTCGCCGTAGATCAGACAGGGCCAGATCGAGATGAGCAGGGATAAAAATGTAATTACAATAATCCCCGATCCGACATATCCAATCTGTGAGGAACCACAGGTAAACAGTCCCACTCCTACTACCGTTCCTATCGTCATACTGATCGACTCTTTCAGTCCGAGAGCACGCACCAGCTGACCTCCTTCGTTTTTCTCCATAACGTATCCTCCTTTGTCTGTCTTGCTGCTCCTATAGAAAAAGAGCACAGACGTCCCGCCTGTGCTCCTTCGCAACCATGTCTTTATTCTGCTTTTGAAAATTCTACACCGCTTTTTTTCTTTTCCAGGATCTGTGCGATCAGATCCGCAATATGTGCGGCTGCCTCCACCGGCGGCACACCGTGCCTGCTGATATTCGATACGACCGTATACTCCGACTCAAGCATGTCCGGTCTCGCATGGTAGGCGATATATGCCGACATGCTCTCCGACGTCAGAAGACCCGGGCGCTCTCCGATGAGCACGCAGGTCACCTCCGCATCCAGGAGCGGTCCGATCGTCCGCGCGGTATTCACTCTGCAATACCGCACGAAAAACGGCGTCCCGACGGTAATTCCCTTATCCTCCAGACCCATTTTTATGGTTGGAAACAGATCCGGAATGTTCGCCTTGATGGACGGCGAGCACAGACCGTCGCCAAAATAAATCTGAACCTGCGGATGGTGAATGCAGTTTTCCGCAATTTTTTGTCTGGCATCCGGCAAAAACTCCCTGCCCCAGTCCGGGCGGAGAAGCATTTCGTTTTTATTGGAACATCTTGTCCGCACCTCAAAAACGCCAAGTTCCTTTACCACTTCCTTTGGCACTTCATTGAACACCGCGTCGTTTGCCGCCGCATGCGCCGCCAGAAACCGGAGCTGTGCCTCGGTCGTATAGCGTGCGCCGCACCGTCCGATCCCGATCCGCGCGGGCGTCGCATGCTTCATCTTCCAGAGTTCCTTTTCATTGTGCGGGTGCTCCACCTGCATATATTCCATAATGTCTGTCTCTGTAATATCGCGGAGGCAGGCGGTCTCTTTTTCACTCATAAATCCCGTTCCTCCTATTTAAAGAATATGGACGGGTCTCCGGCGTTCGGACCGAGATGCCCGTTTTCCCAGATGCCCCGTTTTTCAAGCCATGCTTTAAACTCCGGTATCGGCTCCTTTTTCAGCAGCTGCCGGATACTCGCCACATCGTGATAGCTGGTGGACTGATACATCAGCATAATATCATCCGCCTGCGGCAGTCCCATCACATAGTGAACGCCCGCCGTTCCCAGAAGTGTCAGGATCGTCTCCGAGTCGTTCTGATCGGTCGGCATGTGGTTCGTATAACATACGTCGCATCCCATCGGCAGTCCGTGCAGATGCCCACAGAAGACGTCCTCGAGCGCCGCCCTCGTGAGCTGCTTGGTGTCGTAGATATACTCCGGTCCCATGAAACCTACCACCGTGTTCACCAGAAACGGGTGATAGTGCCGTGCCAGACCGTAACATCTGCATTCCATCGTCTGCTGATCGCTGCCAAACGCCGCCGAGGATGACAGTTCCGAACCCTGCCCGGTCTCAAAATACATGACGTTGGGACCCTTTGCCGGTCCCTCCTCCCGAAACAGCATCTCCGCCTCCGACAGCATCCCGGTATTGATGCCAAACGCCGAGAGCGCCGCCTCCGATCCCGCAATCGACTGGAAACACAGATCGGCGCTTCCCTGCCCGGTTCTAAGCGCTTCCATCTGTGTTGTCACATGTGAGAGCACACAGGTCTGTGTCGGAATCTCATATTTATCCCGGATGTCCCCGAGCACTTTCCAGATCGCAAGTGTGCTGTCCACCGTATCAATTGCCGGATTCAGTCCGATGACGGCGTCACCGATGCCGTAGCTGAGTCCCTCTAAGGTGCTGGCTGCCACGCCTTCCACATCATCCACCGGATGATTGGGCTGCAGTCTCGACGCAAGCACGTTTTCCGTGCCGATCGTGGTATTGCAGGTCGCCGTCACCCGGATCTTGCTTCCGGCAAGAATCAGATCCATATTGCTCATAATCTTGGAAATCCCGGCAATCACTTCGCTGGTCATTCCCCGGCTTGCGCGCATCAGCGCCCCGCTGTCTGTGGCGTCACAGAGAATCCACTCCCGCATCTCCTGGATCGTTCTGTCCTTGATCGTGCCGTAGACCGTTTCATCGATATCATCCTGAATGATCCGCGTCACCGCATCCTCCTCGTAGGGCACTACAGGATGCTCTGTTAAATCTGCCACGGTCAGCTGCGCCAGCACCTCCTTGGCGGCAATCCGCTCTAAGGCGCTCTCCGCCCCGACGCCTGCCAGCTCGTCTCCCGATTTTTTCTCGCTCGCCTTTGCCAGCACATCTTTTACATCCTTAAATTCATAGGTCTGCCCCAGCATCCGTGTCTTTAATATCATAAGCTGCTCCTAACCATTAAATATCAATGTCTTTACTATCACGGGAATGACGTTACCCGATGCAACCGGTTCGCCCAGATCAATAAAATCTCCGCTCCCGCAGCTGATTCCATCGATGCAGATAACGCTGCACTTCTCTTTCAGTCTGTGATGCAGCGCCTGCCCGATTGCTTTTCCGATATCCTCCTCAAGCACCAGGATCAGATGCCTGTCCATGCCGCACTCCCTGACATACTGGTCTGCAATCAGTTCTGCTATTCTTTGTACCTGTGCGAAAGTAGGGCACTTTAACCCCTTCATGGCAAGCGCCACCTGCCGGTCTTTTTCCTGATCCTCCCGGTAAAGCAGAAGCGCCCGGTGCATGTTTTCCGGCAGTTTTTCAATCTCTTCCTCACGCTCCAGTGGAAGCTTCACCACCGGAATATTTTTTAACGGAAACGGTTTCGTCGTGTACTCAATCGTACTTCCGGAAATGTTCATGCTGTAGTTTCCTGCGCCGATCACCGTCGCCCGCATGGTTTCCCGCGCATCCGTCACTGCCGCCCGGCGAAACGCTTCGTTCTTCCGGATCGCCTGCGCCAAAAGGATTCCGATGTCCCCATAGCGGAACAGATCCTCCTCTTCCCCGAAGCATGCCGCCACCCCGCCGGAGAACATCACAATATCGGACGGCGTGCCATCCGCCAGAAGATGGTTGGTCTGCATGTAGGAAAGCTCTGCTGCCTCCGGCGCCAGATGCACTGCCTCCGCAAGAAGTTCCGCCATCGCAGCGGTGAGTCTGCGCAGCTTTTCCGGTTCTGCCGTCCCGCCCTCCGCAAGATCAATCTCAAGCCTGCCGCACAGCCATTGCAGCTTTGGCGCCATGTAGATCACTCTGCCGTCCTTCACGCGGATCAGTCTGCCGCCGATGTCGAGGCATGCCGTATCAACCATATTTCCGTCCTCAAAGACACAGATATTTGTCGTGCCGCCGCCGATATCCAGATTGACTACCCGCTTCCCCGTCTTTTGGGACAAATCTGCGGCTCCCGCACCTTTTCCTGCCAAAACAGACTCCAGATCCGCTCCCGCTGTCGCCACGACAAACTCTCCCGCCACGTCGGCAATCGCCCGTACTACCGACTCGGCATTTCTTTTCCGGGAAGTCTCCCCCGTGATGATGACGGCTCCGGTTGCAAGATCTGCCGGACAAACGCCCGCCTTCTCATACTCCTTTTTTATAATCTCATGCACGCGCTCCCCATCAATCTCCTCCCGGGATGACAGCGGTGTAAAATAAATCTCACTCTCGTAAATGACCTCCTTGGACACTACCTTGATCTGTGGAATTCTGCCAAATCCGCCTGTGTTCTGGAGAATCATCCTGCTGAACACAAGCTGCGTCGTCGACGTTCCAATATCAATTCCGGCACTTAAAATCTCTTCCGTCTGCATTCTTCTCCTCCTCCAAAAACTGTTCTTTTTTGTCTGTGTCTGCCGCTCACCATATAATTGCGCGGTGGTTTTTTATCTGCGGCAGCCCGGCTTTTACATCTTAGTGCAATCTGGTATTTCCTATGGAATAAATAAGAACCCTGCCTGCAGGATTCTCCGCCTGCGGCGGGTCGCTCTTGCGACATCTTTCGTCTCCGCCGCAGTGCGCATCCCCGGGGAGCTTTTTTATGTAATAGGAACGAAGTTTCCTAATTACAAAAAAAAAGAGAGCAGCCGCTACCGCGGTGCTCCCTTGCACATGTCATCTGATATCTGAATTTAGAAGTTATTATAGCATGACACTTTTTGTTCAGCAATTTCCTTTTTTAACAAATATTTTACCGGCTGCTCATATATTTTTGTCTTTTTTGTACCTTTTGTATGACTTCTTCCAGCCTTTTTGTACGGATTCAGGCAGCGTTTTTTGCCTGCCTTACATTGTAGACCGTTGCCGAACCAACCACCAGCAGGGCACCGATAACAGCGGTTGCACCGATTGTCTCCCCATAAAAAACAGCCACCAGAACCGGATTTAAGATTGGCTCGATCGTCGAGGTCAGAGACGCTGTGACCGGAGAGACTGCATCCAGTCCCCGCGACAGGAACACATAGGACAGACCGAACTGTACCACGCCGAGCAGCAGCACGAAGAACCAGATATGCAGTGACATTTCGCTCTCCTGCCCGTAAAACGGGATTCCGATCGCCGCGCTCAGCGCACAGGACACCAGAAGCGACGATTCAAAGTCCGCTCCGCGGAATTTTTTCTGCATCATCACAAGCGCATAGGCAAGACCTGAGAGAATCGCGAGCAGATTCCCCGCCATGGCTCCGGCATCCAGCGACGTATAAAAGAAGCAGAAAATCCCGGCAAAGACTCCCGCGCAGGCAAACACCGCATCCCGCCCCGGCTTTTTGTGAAAGATCAGCCACATCAGAAGAATGACAAACACCGGCTCCGTGAACTGCAGCACAATCGCGTTGGCGGCTGTCGTGAGCTTGGTCGCCGCCACAAAGGCAAACGCCATCACCGTATTGCACACCGCGCCGAAGAACACCGTCTTATTCCACACGAACTTCTGGCGGCGCAGAAGCATGTAACATCCCACAACCAGCGCCGAGAAGATACTGCGCGCTCCCTGGATCGTCACCGACGACCACGGGATCGATTTGATTAAAACGCCTCCGGTGCTGAAACAGACTGCCGATAGCAGCACGCAGACTGTTCCCCTCAGGCTTTCCACATTCATTTTTCTATCACTCATATCCATTTCTCCCATCCGGGTTTCTGTCGTATTCTCCATCCGCGCTTCTGCCGTATTCTCCCATCCGTGCATCCGCCGCTTCCTATGAAATGAAAACATAGACCAGCACAAGTACTGCCAGAAACAGTACGTTTGCGATCGTAAACCACAGGAGGTAGTGCCCTTTCGTCTTATTATAATTGTGCGCGTAGATCTTATAAGAGATCAGGCTCGCCATCGACGCGATGAGCGTTCCCAGTCCGCCCAGATTCACGCCGATCGCAAGATTTTTCAGATCGTGCGTAAAATCCGCCAGAAGCAGAGCTGCAGGAACATTGCTGATGATCTGGCTCGCCCCGATGCCAACCGCCAGTTCCCTGCCCGCCACAAGACTTTGCAGGACAGACCGTACCGCCTCGATATTCCCCATATTGCCGATGAAGATGAAGAAACTGATAAACGTAAACAGCAGACAGTAATCCACCTGCAAAAACACCGCACGATCCGTAAAAATGAGCACAATGAGCACCACGGCGAGCATCAGCTCCCACGGAAGCACCCGCGCTACCGAAAACAGGCTTAATGCAAAGAGCGCCAGATAAATCCCGTTTTTCTTCCTGCCGGATGCGCTGGACACCTGCAAAAGCGAACCGGTCTCCAGCGAGATCCGGCATTTTCCCGCACTGAGCACGAACACGACAAGCAGCAGAAGCACACCTGACACGAGCGTATACGGCGCCATCCATCCGATAAATTCACCCAGCCCGGCACCGGAGATGCTGTAAAGATACAGATTCTGCGGATTCCCGACCGGCGTCAGCATGCTCCCCAGATTCGCTGCAAGCGTCTGCAGCACAAACGTTGTCACAATCAGCCGCTCCTGGTGGCATTTCTGCAGGATCGTGCACGCAAACGGCACAAACGTCAGAAGTGCGACGTCGTTTGTGATAAACATACTGGAAAAAAAGCACAAAAAAAACAAGCACCAGCATCAGCTGCGCGGTATTTTTGGTCTTTGCCAGAAGCCGGCTGCCGATCGCATCGAACAGTCCGTTGCTCTGAAATCCTGCCACAATCAGCATCAGCGACAGCAAAATGCCGAGCACGCGCCAGTCAATGTAGCCCACGTACTGCGGACCCGGGTGCACCCAGAATGCCGATGCCACAGCGAAGGCTGTGGCGATCGTGAGTACCGTTTCTTTTTTTATAAAATCTGTGATCTTCTGCAACATGTTGTCCATCATCTTTTCTGTTTCATTGTAAAAATTCCTTTCCTATTTTACTTCTCTTTTTTGCACTTGCATAGGATTTTTTTCTGAAAATGCGGCATACTACCACAAGATAGCCTGTTATCGCTGTATGCGCACAGCCGGTGCCTGTCATTTTCCCATGCACAGCTGCCCGCGCAGGAATGGAGATTTACGTGAAAAATACATTATCCTTACCTGTCACAAATGAAAACGGCTCCTATGAGATCCGCCTGGAGAGCATCGGCGGGCTGGGCGCCAATCTCTGCGGAAAAATGCTCGGGGAGCTCGGCGCACTGTCGCTTTCGCTCAATTCCTTAAGCTTTTCCAGCTACGGCTCCGAAAAGCGCGGTTCACCGGTCAAGGCGTATGTCCGCTGGTGCGCCGATGACCGCCCGCTGCGCGTCAACAGCCCCGTGACCCGGCCGCATCTGCTTGGCATCTTTCACGGGGGACTGATCGGCACCTACCCGGTCTTGGAGGGCGTCACCGTAGACACCAAAATCGTATTAAATACCCCCTTGTCCGCTGACGAGGCGGCAGATAAATACCATATTTCCATCGGAGAACTCTATTGTCTGGATGCGCTCGTACTTGCGATGGAAAGTCATTCCCGCATCAACATGGTCATGCTCGGTGCTCTGGTGCGCGCCAGCGGATTTATCCCGCCGGAAGCTGCCGAAACGCTCTGCCGCGATACGATCGGGAAAAAATATCCCGCACTCATCGAAGCCAATCTCGCGGGTCTGCGCCTGGGATATGAAAATGTCAAAATGGCTCAGGGCGACCGCAACCTCGCCCCTCTGCCGGACGCCCCGGCGGACCGGTATGCTTGGGGCTATGCCAACGCTCCGATCGGCGGCGTCAATCCGCGGATCGGAAGCACCGTCTCCAACGATCTGACCGCCTCGCGCGAAGGGTACATTCCCCTTTTTATTCAGGAAAAATGTATCAACTGCGGACTGTGTGACACGGCATGCCCGGATATGGTCTTCCAGTTTGCTCCCGGCACCTACCGCGGAAAAAACTGCATGGTCAACCGGGGGCTTGACTACTATCACTGCAAGGGCTGCCTGCGCTGTGTGGAAGTCTGCCCCACCGGCGCACTCGTGCCGGCACTCGAAAAAGATTACCCGGAAAAACCGCATTTTCTTCCGAATCAGCATCTGCTGCCCGACGCCATCCGCTATCAGACCGTCGGTGCGAATTCCTGGATCACAAGCGATTCTTTTACCGACGAAAAGCGGGTCGACGGAGGCGTCGTATAAATGCAGGCAGCACCCGTGAATCGTACCGGCGCACAGCGTCTGCAGAATGGAGAATGATATGGAAAAACAAAAAATTATGTATGACAGCGGCAATGAGCTTGCTGCATTTGCCGCAAAGCAGATCAACTATCACGTCATGGGGTATTATCCGATCACGCCCTCTACACAGATTGCGGAAAATCTGGATGTCATGGGCGCGGAGGGGCTTCACGACATTGCCCTGATCGCCGCCGAGGGAGAACACAGCGCCGCCGGCATCTGCTACGGCGCCTCAGCCGCTGGAGGCCGTGTATTTAATGCCACCAGCGCCAACGGGCTTTTGTACGCCTTAGAACAGTTTCCGGTGCAGTCCGGCACACGCATGCCGATGGTCATGAATGTTGCATGCCGCACGGTTTCCGGCCCTTTGTGCATCAAAGGCGATCACAGCGACGTCATGTATCTGCTCAACACCGGCTGGATCATTCTTTTTGCCGATGAACCGCAGAAAGTCTATGATTTTAACCTGCTCGGTCTAAAGCTTGCCGAGGCTGTCCGTCTCCCGGTCGCAGTCGCGTTCGACGGCTTTTTTACGAGCCATCAGAAGCGCAAGTGCCTTGTATTTGAGAATGATGACACCGTCACCCGCTATATCGGGGAAAAGCTTTCCTGTGACAACCCGAAGGTCTCCGCATTTGCCGGCACCGGCACCTGCGGCACCGCCGCAGAGCTTCCCTACGCCAGCGTCTTAGATCTCGCGCATCCGGTTTCCATCGGTTCCTATATGAACGAGCCGGATGTCATCAATAACCGCTACCAGCTCCATCTCGCCATGGAAGCCGCGAGAAACAAGCTGCCGGAGCTGTTTACGGAATATGCTGCCCTCTCCGGCAGGGAACTTTCCCTCTGCGGTGCCTACCGGCACGAGGACGCCGAGGTGCTGCTCTTTGTGCTCGGTTCCTCCTACCACACCGCCATGGAAGCCGTCGACCGGCTGCGGCAGGACGGCGTAGCGGCAGGCGTGATCACCCTCTACGTTCTGCGCCCGTTCCCCGCTAAGGAACTTCGCGTCCTCTGCCACAATGCTTTCACGATTCTTGTTGCAGACCGGCAGGACAGCTACGGCGCCGGGGGCGGCAACATGTCGCTTGAATTAAAGGCCGCTCTCTCTTCCCTGCCGCACCCGCCGCGCATTTTAAGCCGGATCTACGGTCTCGGCGGCAAGGACTTTTTCGTGGAGGACGCCCTTGCCCTCTTTAAAGAGGCACTCTCGCCGGACGCTCCGGCGTTCGATTACTACGGCGTCACTGCGGGCACGGAAGCTTCGGATGAGGAGACTTCAGGCACTTCCGGCAGAGCTGACCCGGCGATGGCGGTTTCTGCGATGCAGCCGCAATATTTTAAGCCTGTCACAAAGGAAGAATCCACACCGGGTCTTACCACCTGCACCTTCGATCCCACAACCGGGGAAATGAAAGTCTCCGGCGGCTCCGTAAAAGATACGACCGCCATGCCGATGCGCGTCGCACCGGGACACGGTGCCTGCCCGGGCTGCGGCATTCCGATCAATGTGAACCTCCTGTTAAAGGGCATCGAGGGAAATGTCGTCCTGCTGTTTCAGACCGGCTGCGGCATGGTAGTGACAACCGGCTACCCCAAAACCGCGTTCCGCGTTCCATTTCTGCACAATCTGTTTCAGAACGGCGCGGCGACCCTAAGCGGCGTTGTGGAGGCGTTTCACCAGCGCCAGAAGCGCGGGGAATATCCGGACGGCGAGATTACCTTTGTGATGGTGAGCGGTGACGGCGGCATGGATATCGGTATGGGATCGGCACTCGGCACCGCCCTGCGCGGTCATAAGCTGATCATTTTTGAGTACGATAACGGCGGCTACATGAATACCGGCTACCAGCTCTCCTACTCCACACCGCTCGGCGCAAAGAGTTCTACTTCCCATGTCGGAAAGACGCAGTACGGCAAGAACTTCTTCCACAAGGACACACCGGAGCTGATGGCCGCAACCCACATTCCCTATGTCGCCACGGTCGCAGAATCGAATCCGACCGATTTTATCCGGAAAGCGGCAAAAGCCGCCGCCTATTCCAGGGAGTTTGGCACTGCCTATATCAAGGCGCTGTCCGCCTGTCCGTTAAACTGGAATGATAAGCCCAATCTGGAGCGGAGCGTCATTGCTGCCGCCGTAGACTGCTGTTATTTTCCGCTCTACGAAATTGAGCGTGGTATCACAGCGCTGAATTATGATCCTGCTTCGAGCAATAAGAAAATCCCTGTCACAGAATGGCTGGGTATGATGGGACGCACCAGGCATCTGCTGAAGGAGGAGTACCGCTCCGTGGCCGAAGAGATCCAAAAAGAGATCGACCGGCGCTACGCCCGTCTTAGAGCGCGTGCCGAGCATCCGCTTCTGTAGGCACACAGAGAGAATCCGGTCGGCGGGATGCTGTGTCCGGAAGCTCATAGCCAGACCGGTAATTAAAAAGGACAGGAATTTCTTCCTGCCGCGCTCCCCATATCATTCCATGTCTCTTGCCACGCTTTGACACTCTGCGGACACACCCGCGGAGCGCTCAAAGCCCAGATAGACACGGAGCATCACAAATCAAAAGGCAAAAGGAAATTCGAACTCTTCTCCTACAGAAAATGGAAATTCCCCGTATATTTCCGTAACTTTAAAACTTGCGCCATTCCATCCGTCGATTTTGATCATTCCTTTTACACTTCCGTCTTCTGATGTAAAGCTCAGTTCTCCATTTCCATGATCCACAAAGCTTCCTTCCATTTCCCCCTGTCTGTAAATAGAGATCACCGCTTCATCTTTTCCTTCCCAATTCTGTCTGATGATCAGGGAACTGTATATATCACCGGTTCCCTGATTATCTACAAAGGTTCCGTACTTTGCGGAAACTTCCGGCATAACAAAGTCTTCCTCTTTTATCTTCGCCAGCTCTCTTGCAAGAACATACGCCCTGTTTTTTGTAATTTCCTCCAGATAAGAGTCCTGTAAAAGCGGATACATACTACCATTTTCTTCTCTGGAACCAATATTTAATAAAGTCACTTCTTCTTTCAGATCTATCCAGTTTCTCTGCTCTGCCAGAAGATTCTCCTTCATCTGCCGGTCCGCTGAACTACTCAATCTGCCCCAAAGATTATTCAGTTCCGTATCCCATATCGTATAAAGCCATTGCGCGGCTACATTCATTTCGCCCTGCGTTTGTGCCGCCTCAGCTAATGGGGTATACTTTTGTGTAACCTTCTCCATATTCGTCAATTCTTCCTGCAGAGATGTGGAATCCGCTACTACATCGTCTACATCTTCCTTAATATTCTCAGAATAATCGCGGGTAAAGTCTATTTTCAGTCCATCCTCCAAATGAATCTCATCGTTTTCACTGTTCTCAGGTGTAGTTTGTTCTTCCATGCGGGAATTTTCGATTTCTGTATTCTCTTTACCACATCCGGTATAAATTCCCATGCTTAACACTAATACCAGCAGATAGATTGCTTTTTTCATATATTACCTCTCCCCATATTTTCTTTTCTTCATCCTGTGTTTCCATTCGCTCTGCAAACTGGAAGTTTTGCATACGTTATTCTTCTAATATTTTTGTAGGGTTCGCATCCGTTACAAATATCATACTATCATAAAGCACCGCAGGAGGTTGAAACATTCGATAACTTGGAGGAAGAAGTCGCATAATGATTGAGTAGCTTTCTCCAAGTGTTCCCATATAGGTGTATTCAGAAGCCTGCCTACCTAGTTCAGAATTTTCCGGGACTTTAGTAAAATCCAACCAACAAATATCAAATCCCGCCAGTTTTGCCGCCTTTGCTAAAGGGTCATGGGAATAAAACACCTGAATTGTACGCTTTTCAGGCGAACGGGTCGGCATATTGCAATGGGTTTTATAAAAATCGGTACCAATGACATAGTAACCATTTGCTGCGTCCTTGGAAAGAAGTTTACCCATCGAGTCAGAACTGCCCCATTTTGCGACATGGCTGTTGTGACCTGTCACAAAGATTTTTTCATGCCCATTTCGCTGCTCCTGCTGTAAAATCCACTGTACATTTTCTGCCATAAATTGATCTCTTAATGTAGCACCATCAGCATTTGTCAGAGTTTGAAGCTCGGAATGCTGCATTAAAATATCTACAAAGTGAATTGCATTTTCCGAACCGTTCTTGCTTTCCAATTCTTTCTTCACTTGCGTAAGGGTTTCAATTCGAGTAGATAAATCGCATTCACTGCTCCAGTTTTCACCTTCCACAAGTTTCTGCAAGTTTGTTGTGTCCACTTCCAGTTCTTTACAGGATTCTTTCAAAAACCTCATGCTGTAAGAAATCCTCTGCATATCAAAACCGTAAAAGCGAAGGTCTTCGCCTTCCAATGCACTTTCATTGTACTGGCGCATATAGGAGATAAGTTCTGCCATCTCTTCCGTTCTATAAATGGAAAATCCAATCGCTGCGGCTGCTTCCTGTGCTGTCCCCTCACCGCCGTGTATATATCGGTTTACCTGCTCGCAGCCGCCGTAGTCACCTTCAAGGGCAAACGCCCTAACACCATTATTTTTTACCATCTGCTTGAACACTTCCAGCTTCAACTGCTGAAATTCTGCATTTCCGTGAGTAGCTTCTCCCAATGCAATTATTTTTGCACTTTCAGGCACAGTTATATTTTCCACGGGTTCAGCATAAGCTAAAAACTCTTCTGGATTCACATTTTTTCCTGTGCCAAAACCTCCAAAACGCATAAATACAAGTGCCGCTAAAGCCATAACACCTAATAATCCAAAAACGATATATCTTATCTTAAATCTTCTTGTCTTCTTATTCTTCATATCTGATAGCCCTTTATAATGAATCAGTTGTCTTACATCCGTTTTCCACGCTTATTGTACTTCACGTAATAGTTCTTCTGCCGTAGTGTTGAACAATTTTGCAAGTGTAAGCAGATTGGAAGTGCTTGGGTCAGATGCTCCGGTCTCCCATTTAGAGACAGCCTGCCTGCTTACGCCGATAGATTCTGCAACAAACTCCTGCGTCATCTTACACTCTTCACGATGCTGCTTCAAAACCTCACCGAGAGATTTCTTGATGCTGGACTTTTCTTTTCTGACATTGCCTGATTTGACATATCTACTCAATGCTCTTATGAGGAAAATTCCCACAGTGATAAATGCCGCTATCACCGCCACCCCGATTAGCAGTACAATACCAAAAACAATAACTCCTAAAAAATCATATTTCACTTAATTACCTCCTTTCGTGACTTCATGATAGCGAAATTTCATGGTTGCTACCACCAACTATCACGATATTTCTTTGGTTGCGAACGGTTGCGGAACTAAAATAACACTTTTTTATGTAAAAGGCATATATGTAAATTAATAAAACAACAAATCCGGATTTTTAAACGGTTTTACCATACCATATCTGACTGGCTATTACAATAACTGCCCAGCCCCGCTTACTATACGCCACCTGTTGTCTAACAAAACATAACCGCGCGAAGCCGATGTCTGAGTCGGCATCTACCCTGTTTTCAATAGCAGATGCCGGCGAGTTCGGTTCGCGCGGTTTTATATTGTCTGTGAAACGGAGAGCCACCAGGGGCTCTCTTCCCATAGCCGCAGAGACGGCGCGCTAGTTCTGCTTCCTCCTGCGCTCCATACGTGTCTCTGCAACGTAAAGTACAAGATATGCCACCGCCGCATACAAAAGCGTGAGTACCATCACAGCAATATTCGGTCCGATGGCAGCTGGATCTGAAAGAGAATGAAGTAATGCCGGAACCATGATGACCATAACCACCAGACCGGCGGGCAGCACTGTTTTCCTTAAGAAATGAACCACCTCATATTTTGTCCGGCAGCCACTGAAAAGCACGCACGCCGCACAGATACATACTATAAGGATGATGGACGGGCAATCCACATACCACCCGATCTTCGCCTGCGACAAACCAAATGTCAGAAAGACTGCCACTGCGAGCAATGCGATTCCCACCAGCCCCTGCCATCTGCCTGCATTTTTATTATTCTGATTCTCCTGCATTAAATGTTTCATATTTTCTTCCGCCTTTCCAAGATATTCTTCGGAAGGAAGCTTCTCACCCGACAGAAGTTCGTTTACATTGATGTCCAGCACCTCACAGAGCGGCGACAGATATGCTATGTCCGGCATCCCGTTCCCGGTCTCCCACTTGGATACCGTCTTGTCACTGATGCCAATCTGTTCTGCCAGTTCTTTCTGCGTCAAACCTTTTTCCTTTCTCAATACTGCGATAAATGTTCCGATCCTCGTCTGATCCATATACTTCCTCCATTTTCCGAACAGGTCGCTGTCCACCGTTCCGAGGGACCTGTCATGCTTTTGTAAAGCTGCAGCTTTATAGCTACACCTTAGTTCACCGACCCGTAAAGTGCAATCCCTTCACCGTAGAATACGCTCTATAAAGCAAAGAAAGCCGCGTAGATTATCTCCCTGCGCGGCTTTTTCTCCTACTCCATATATTCCTGCACCAGCGTCTTATACTGCTGCACCTTATTGGCAATCCCGCCCTGATTGTAGCGGTCGACTTCCGCCGTCACCGTAATCTGCATCTTGCGGTCTTTTCCAAGCATCTTATTGCCGGAAAGATCCTGTGTGATCTCCGGCATAATCAGCGTAATCTGATATTCAATGCTTCGCAGAATCTGATTCTCATCGATCACATAGGTCGCCGTCATATCCTCGTAATGTGCCTGCTTGTGCTGCTGGACGGATAGCGCCGCCGTCTTCACGGCGTTCTCGTCTGCCCCGCTTTTTTCATAAAAAGCATAGGACTTCTCCACCTGTGCCACCTGATTCTCCCATGCCTCCTCTAAATATTCCTGCGTAAAAGAGCAGGTAATCTCCACAGCCCCGTCCTCTGTGACACGCTCCAGGTCTTCCACATCTGTCCCGTCGTAACCCAGATCTGTCACCATTTCATAATCAGGAATGACGGTGTTCTCCCGCTGCTGTGGCAGTATCTGCTCCCACTCACCACTCCAGTCAATGTAATGATACAGATTCCTCCCGTCACAGAACTGCTTTAAATAGAGTCTTGTCCCGTCCTCATCCGTCGTGTAGTGTTCGCTTATCCAGTCACCTGTCAGCATATCCGCCCAGGCATGCATCGTCTCTCCTCCGGCGCTTCCGTTCTGCTTCCAGCGATATTCATAGGAAAGCTGCAGATTGTCCACTTTTCCCAAATTCCACATGGCAACCTGAATCTCTCCGAGTTCTCCTCTTCCCGTACTGTTCTGACGCAGTGCGCCAAATATCAGCACACCGGCAAATACAACGACTGTCAGTATCCGCAGCTTTCTTTTTTCCATAGCACTATCCTCTATGCCAGCAATCCCAATGTTTCAAATGCCCGATAAATTCCATCGTCGTCGATGGACGATGTAACCATGTCCGCCCGTTCCTTGACTTCTTCTCGCGCGTTGCCCATCGCAATACCGATTCCTGCGTATTCCATCATCTGAAGATCATTCGGACCGTCTCCCACGGCAATGGAATCCTCTCTCGCAATGCCGGCCGCCTTCAGATATCGCTCCATGCCGGTTGCCTTATTGATTCCGTTGATGCCGATCTCGCCCGCATATTCTCCCATACCTTCCAGGCTGATCGCCACCGTGTCAAAGTAAGGCTCCAGATCTGCATGTACCTTCGCCACCGGAAACGGCGCATTATAATATAGAAGCTTTTCATTTCTCGGATTCTTCCAAGGCTCTTCTGTCAGATGCATATTTCCGGTCAGACGCACAAGGCGCTCCTCGCTCATCCCCATCTTTCGGTAGATCTCTAAGATTCCTTCACTGCTGCGGCGGTTCAACACCACACCGTCGTCCGCCTGATAGCAAAACAGGAATCCGTTGCCCTCCAGATAATCGTAAACGCTCTTCCTGTGCTCTTCATCAATATATGCGTGATAAATTTCCTTCCCATCGGCGATCACAAACACGCCTGCCGCGCCGACAATCCCGGAAAACCCAAGTTCCAGCAGCTCATCATAAATCTGGAAACGGCTTCTTCCCGTACAGACGACCATCTTGTGACCGTTCGCCTTCGCCCTGCGGACCGCCTCTTTGGTAGATTCCGGTATCTCTCCCCGGTCATTGACCATCGTGCCGTCCACATCCAGAAACACCACTTTTTTATGGTTATTTATCATTTCTGCGCTCATATTTTCCTGTCCTCTTCACGATTGCTTTTATGTACATGATATGTTGTTTTGGGGATGGAATCAAGCTATTTTAAACGTTATATGGAAAAAAAGTATCTTTATTTTTTCGACTCCCACCTTACCTGTCCTTCATATAGCCGCCGGATCGGCTGCTGTTCTTGCACCCGATCGTATATTTATCAATGATCGTGGCATCATAGAAACTCTGCTGTGCTTCCTGTATCAATTTATCTGCTATAATTATTTTTTCTATATTTCAGCGGTGATACCGCATATGCCTTCTGGAAACTTCTGATAAAATAGCTTACATTCTGATACCCGCTCTGCATGGCTACATCCGTAACCGGGATATCGGTGTCCTGTAACAGCTGCTTTGCATGCTCCAACCGCAGGTATGTTACATATTGTGACAGTGTAATATGAAAATGTTCCTTAAAATACCTCGATATATATTTTTCCGAGAGATGAAACTGTTCCCCAAATTCCCTCAGCGATATCTTTCCTGTAAAATTCTGCTGTATATAGGAAACCATCTCTTTTTCTACTGTATTTCTGCCACTTGTATCATTTTCTATTACAAATCCTTTCTTCCACATTTCAAGAATAAATTGTAAAAGAATTATTTTTGTCCTGACCTGTGTCGTTATTTTCGATTCACTTTCATCCTTTTTTGCCTCATATATCTCAATCAGCTGTTCACACAGTTCTTTTGCTGTATCCTTTACTCTTGGACATATCATCAAGTGACCGCTATTTAATGGTTCAAGCAATTTTTCATCTAACATGTCATCTGTACGAAAAGATATATACTTTAACGGAAATAGGAAGGTATAATAATCCACAGTACCGGTCTGTGATCCCATAAGATGCAGATTGCCCGGCGACACCACAAACGCATCTCCTGTTTTTCCAATATAGCTCTCTCCGGATATACTTACCGCCAGAAAACCGCTTCTTACATATATAATTTCAAATTCATCATGCCAATGTACCGGTATCTGAAATGAGCGCCCCGCATTCTCTATATGATATGTGCTAAATGGATCGTCCTTTGTGCCATGTGGTTTGTTTTCCTTCAATTCAAAGTACATATTCTCTCCTACAGTTCTACAAGACTCTTACTTTTCCATTTTCCGCTTTTCCATCTAAACACCATTCCAACAGCTCTCGCACACTCATCCGCTGCCATGGCAATATATGCTCCTACAGCCTGAAGTCCCATATGTATTCCAAGAAAATACGTTCCGCCAACTGCAAACAGGTACATAAATATCGCACCCATAATAACCGGGAAAATTGCATCTCCACTGGTTTTTAACGCCTGTCCATATACAAGATTTGTCACCCTTCCAAACTCAAGAAATATATCTACTATCAACAGCTTTACCACAAGATTTATCATTTGTGTGTCATCCGTAAATATATGAATGATAAAATGTCCGGACATTGCAAATGCCGCAGAGAAGCACGTTGCTGTTATAAGACCATATATCACAGCTTTTCGTGTCCCCCTGTCACATTCTTCAAACTCCTTTGCCCCAATTCTCCAGCCAGTCATAATAGCATTGGCCTGTGCAAGTGCAGCTCCTATACAGTACGAGAAATTTGCTATCTGCATAGTATACGAACGTGCTGTAACATTCATTCCGTCCGCATCCATCTGATTCATAAATCGTACTATCAGTGTCATTGCCACATTATAAAGCGCTGTTTCTAATGCAGAAGGAAAACCTATCTTAACGATCTGCGCAAGTATCTTCCGGGACGGAATTCGCTCCGGGCTCTGCTTTGCTTTTATAAGTACCGCGCCCATGCCTGCTACAATCAGTAGATTTACAACCCTTGAAATAACTGTGGCAGCGGCAACTCCCATTACTCCCCAGTTAAACACAAACAAAAATACCGAATTAAGTATTATATTAATGAGATTTCCAACAACCGTTCCTATCAGTGAGTGCTTTGTATATCCAAACACTCTCAGATAACTGGAATAAATAGGAATCAGTGCATTTAAAAAACATGCGCCTCCAACAATTTTAAGATATGTTTCCGCCGGTTCAAACAAAGCCGGGGCAATACTTACTATTCTAAGTATTCCACCAGAAAAAACAGCAAGAATAACAGACATCAGGATGCCCATCACTGCATTAAACATCAGTCCAAGCTGTCTGGCCTGATATGCAACTCCAGGTCTTCCCGCTCCGATATTTTGTGACATAACCGCTACCATACCTGATGATATTACGCCGAACATGATGATAAAAACGCCTATATATGTATTTGCTGTTCCAACAGCTCCCACAGCCTGGTCACTTACAGATGATAACATAAGTGTATCAACCATGCCTGAAAGCATATAAAATAAAGTCTCTACACATATTGGCACAAATAGCTGTGTCAATGTTTTTCTTTCAGCTGCCATATTTTCTCCTCAGATGCTCCTTAGATGCTAATATAATCTATATTATCAATAATACGATATATCTGCATATATTTCTTGTATAATATCATGCAAAAATTGCACTATTTCTACTATGCAGTCTGTGAGAAATCTACGGAGCGTCTGACACCGCCCTCAAACCTGCTGCTTTAACCTCTTCATCACAGTTTTTTCGTCACCAAATGTAATCTGCAATAATTTTCATCTTCAAAAATGACACCTTCATCCTGAAATCCATTGCTGATAAAAAAGTCCAAATCCCCATTTGGAAAGACGCCTTTTTCATCGGATATTGCAAGGATTCTTTTATATTCGCCCGCTAAATATTTTTCCAGTTTCATAAGGGGAGCACTTTTATAATCATAGGCTGCATCCGTCATGTATACACAAGTCAGAAACGCTATATCATCATCGTGTGGAATGTCGTATGGAATGACCTTCGCAGGCAGGTATTCCACACCGCCAACGAGCTCTCCCTTCCCGTTTTTATGAATAAAACCATAGATATCCAGCTCGTACTGTTTTAGAAATTCTATTTTCTTTTTACAATTTTCAGACGTTTTGTCCCCACAGCACTCACAGGCGATGTCGAACTTGTCTAAGGAGAGCGGCTCTATGATCCCTTTGGTAAAATTTCTGGATATTGTTGGTAAAAAAGGTTTCTCCTCCGGATATATTCCGTTTGCTGCCTGCTCCAGAAAAGACTTCCTGAGCGGACTATAGTATCTTTTTTTCTTATCCAGAACAATCAGTGTGGGAAAAAACATCTTCATTTCCCCCGCCAATAAATGATTGTTGGAAATGTCATATAGATTGATATCTATTTTATCCCGATATTCATTTAACAGCCGGATCATGTTGTCATTCAACGGACATTGATATGAAAAATAGTAAAAATCAAGTACCATACACCCCTCCATCATCTCTGATTATAGAAATTTTCCCACGTCATCACATACTCCTTTTCACTGGTAGCTTCATCCACCCCTTCACACCGGATCGCAAAGCCTTCCCGCTGATAAAAATGGATCGCCCGTGTGTTCTTTTGATACACATTTAAGCTTAGCTTTGCTTTTCTGTTTTTCACAAAATCCAGTAAAAGTTTTCCGATTCCCTGCGACCGCATATCATCAGAAACGAAAATACCCTCAATATATTCATCATTTAATCCGATGAATCCCTGTATCTGCCGGGCATCCTCATATACGTAAACCTCTGCCTGTCCCAACAGTTCCTTTACCAGTTCAAAGTTATCCCTCCAGTATTGAGCCGGAATAAAACAATGGGCGTTTAAATTACCCTCTAACCATATCTCGGCAACTCTGCCTGTGTATTCACTCTGTAATCTGCTGATCATCATAAATCCCTTTCCACGCTATTCCCCTAAAAGCCCTGCCCGCTCCAGATACCACGCCTGAAAACCGTCGAACGTCAATCGTTTGTCCAGATTTTCATTCGGTCTGGAAGCGGATTCGATAATCTCCCGGCAGTTCTTCGTTCTGCGCAGCATGTCATAGGTTAAGCGGTAACACACTTTTAAAAGGAATCTGCTACCATCCCAGATCCAGCAGCCAGTTATTCAGTCCTCTTTCCCGTTCCTTTTCGTCGGTAATATTTTTCAAATTGGTATACTCCCCTTTGATATTGCCGTCTACGATAAAGAGGACTCTGCCGCATTTTGCGGCAACTTTCGCATCATGCGTCACCATGACAATCGTTGTCCCCTCGCCGTTTAACTTCACAAGTTCATCCATAACCTCATTGGAGGATGTGCGGTTCAATGCACCTGTCGGCTCATCCGCAAACAACAGTCTGGGGCGGTTCATCATACTTCTGCATATACATGCCCGCTGAAGCTGTCCGCCGGACACCTCGTTCATATCATTATCTGCAATTTCGATAATTCCGAGCTTACGCATCAGCTGCTCGCCTCTTGCCTGCTTCTCTTCCCTGCTCTCCTTTGATTTCCTGCTTTCCACTGCCGGGAGCACGATGTTATCCAGAATCGTCAGATTCTTCATCATATACATCTGTTGAAAAATGAATCCCATTTCATCCAGACGGAGCTTTGCCAGATCTTTTTCTCCAAGCTTCGTCAGATCCTGCCCCTCAAAGAGCACCTGTCCGCTCGTTGCCCGGTCCATGCCCGAAATGGCATACAAAAGTGTAGATTTTCCGGAGCCGGACGGTCCCATGATCGCCACCATCTCCCCCTCATTTACCTCAAGATTTACATTTTTTAATACGTTATTCTGCCTTTTATCAATTACATATGTTTTGCAAAGATCCTTTGCACAAAGTAATGCTGCCATATGATGTTCCTCCATTTTATTTTTACTCTATATTTGCAGTATCGCTGCTCTTAATTGTCCGGATCTGCAATGCCGTGATTCCCGATGCCAGAAGCGTCATAAGGAAAATGATTCCCGGATACAACAGGAAAATCTTCCACGTGTTGATGACATAAGAAACCTCTACCGCCCCCATCATGCCAAAAATCGGATTTCCAATCAGATACGTTGCAGGAATGGAACAGATTCCCGCCAGAAATACCGCCGCAAGCGTGACTATGCCAAACCGGATCACATGCCATCTTATCACTCTGCTATTTGAAAAGCCAATCGCCTTTAAAATTGCAATCTGGCTTCTCTCATCTGCAAGAAATGACTGTTCCATCAGAATACACACCAGCAGCACCACAATGAGTGTAATTCCAAGCAGAAGATACTGTACGGATTCGATCGTTGACGCCGCTCCCATACAGTCATCACAGTATTCTGCGGCATTCATTACCTTATCATTATCAAAAAGCTGTTTTATCTTATCCTTGCGGATCTCAACCTCTTTTGCAGACGGATGATCGGTAAAGTTAATCTGATAGGACATCAGACTTGCAATATAGGAAAAATCCGTCGGTGCATCCTCATGAAGCCGTATCACGGCTCCAAGCTGATTCATACTCTGGAAGTATGCCACTACGATACAATCCAGCGTTTCGGTTCCAAAATCAATTGTTACCGTATCTCCCATTTTTGCCCCCGTCAGTTTTGAAATCGTCGGTGTGATCGCAATCTCGTTCCTGCTCTGTGGGACAATACCTTCCGTGTATTCATAATCTGACGCACCGACATCAATTCCCTGCTCGCAGACGATAGAATAATCGTTTCCATCCACACGCACCTTATATTTGTACTGCGCCTCCACACACATCTTTGCCGGCATTCCATTCGCTTCCAGCAGATTTTCCGTATCCCTGAGATAGTTCTCGACCCGCTCTAACCCGTCCGGATTCATACTGCTCATCGCTTCCGCCAGATCGGTATAATACAGATCACTCCGGGATCCGAATGTCGTGATACATGTGTCACTCCGCATTGTTGAGATGAGATTGACAAACACCAGCACAAACAGGGTACAGATAAAAAATGTAATCACAATCGTTGCATACCGCCGCGGCGCACTAAGCACATCATTGACTGCCAGAAACATACTCGTGCTTCCATGACTTTTCCCCAGCCGGACAGACGATTTTTTCTTGTAACGCTCCCCTGTCTGACCGGAGCGGATTGCATCGATAGGGGAAGACTTCTTCACCAGGCCGGTACACCGGAATGCAAAAAGAAGAATCACAACAATGACCAGAACCGCTCCAAGCACAGAAAGTCCAAAATGATTGTCCGCTCCAAGCACAATGTTGTTGCTGACTGACCGTAGCATCAGATTGGAAAACGGAATACTGAGCAAAAACCCCGCAACAGCTCCTGCCACTGCGAGCATCAGATATTTTGCCAGATACAGACTGCGAATCTTGAAGCTGCTGATTCCGATTGCCTTCATCACGCCGATTTCACGGAATTCCTCCGAAATCGTAAATGTAATGGAGAATTTCAGTACCACAAAGGATACCAGAATCAGACAGATACTAAGAACTAACATCGTGAATGCCACGATCATATCCAAGACATAACACATTTTTATCATGGAACGCGTTCCGGAAAACATAATCTCCGGAACCCCGGCTATCAGGGATGCAATATCAGACAATGAGGTATCATCTGCCAGATCAATGTAACAGATCTGTCCCTGATATCCATTGCGGATACTGTCATCGGAAAGCAGCTGCTCAATCTCCGCTTTGTTAAACAGAAAACGGCTGTTTCCCATCATGCTGGATCCGAGCAGCGCATCCTTTGCCATGCCGTCTAACGTCACAGAAAACGATACGCTATGATGCGTAATGGTAATCTGATCGCCCGGCTTCAGATGATTCTTTTCCATAAAATCTCCGGTTGCATAGGCATGTCCCGGTTCAATCTCCGTAATCTGCTCATTGTTTTTGTCAAAAAATTTGAGCCGGCTGTCTTCTACGGCCTGGTAGACCACCGAGTTCTTAGCCTCCAATTCTTTTCCGTCCACATCCTTGAGATTGGATTTGTCGCCCCAGACGACCGGCTCCGTGCGGTATTCTATGACCTTCTCCTCCGTACGCAGCATCTCATCCAGTGCCGCCCCGCTGTCCGTTCCCATAGAGATTACAACATAATCTCCGATGCCCGCCTTATCCAGATAAGAGTCGATTCCGTTCGTGACAGAAACGACATTGCTGATTCCGCTCGCCACAAACATTGTCGCCAGCAGAATAAAGGAAAGCATAACGGCATTCATCGCCTTTTTTCTTTTTAAGTCTTTCTTCAAAATACGAAAAAACATCTAATCCTCCTTGTTTTCCGAAGGAAAATGCGAACCCTCTGGTGAGCAGAGGATTTTCCTCCTTGTTTTCCTCACCTTTATTTGATGTACTCATCTTACAGGAGAATTTATTAAACAATCCTTAAATGTCGTTATGCCTTCCGCACAACTACCGTCGCACAGAAATCATCGTCTCTGATCTCTGCATACACTTCGCCATCCATCTTATGCATCAGCTGTCTGCTGATATACAGTCCAAGTCCGGAACCATTTCCCGCTTCTACATTACTTCCGCGGTAAAATGAATCAAATATATTCACAAGTTCCTCCTGTTTTAATGTACAGCCGGAATTTGTGACTGTAATCAGCCGGCAGTCCTCTTCCTCCGAAAAAGAAACAATAATCCTTTTCCCGTCTCCGTATTTCAATGCATTCTCCAAAAGATTCTGCATCACTTCGATCAATCGGTCTGCATCACCTTTTAGCAGACAGTCCGTATAGGGTTCCATCTCAAATACCGTATGCAGACTGCCGAATTTATCCATATAAAGTTTCCTGATTGCTTCTATCACATCTGACAGATACACTTCTGTCAGATTTACGGTCAGATAAAGGAAATCCTCCCTTGATGCAACGGTAATCTCATTCACGTATTTCTCAATATCTGTTACATTCTTCTCAATTCCCCGATATGCTTCCATACGTTTATCTTCCTCTGTATACAAACCTTCCGCCAAAGCCCTTGTGTACAGGCGGATGGCGGACAGCGGAGTGTTAATATCATGCGTCAGCGATAAAACCAGGGTCTTTTTCTCTTTTTGCAGCTCCAGTTCTTTCTTCCTGTTGCTCTCTAACGTATCCCGCAGCATATCCATTCCCCAGAGGAACCTGCCGAAGAACCTGCTTTTCTCTGCCTTGATTGGCGTAGAAAGGTTTCCTTTTGCCAGTTCCTCCGTCAGATTCTGCATATTCTGAAACGGTCTTATCACTTTCTCTCCAACGTAACATACGAAAAAAACAGACAACAAAAACATGATTCCCAGGACGATATCCATGAAAATCCATGTTCCGTAGTCTGTTTGTGTGTAAATAATTTTATAGATGGTATCTGTTTTTTCCTGCGCTCTCTCAATACGCGGTTCCCGGGTCACTGCTGCCATATAATAGAACACATTCGCCGCCATGATGAAAAAAAGTTCTATGCCAAGAACCCCCGCCGCCAATTTTTTATAATGCTTCATACCGGTATCCTGTCCCCCAGACCGTAATAATATGTTTTGGATTTTTCGGATCCTGCTCGATTTTCTCCCGCAGCCATTTGATATGGACAGTAAGCGTCTGCATCTCAGACTCACTGTCGCTGCCCCAGATACGGTTGAACAGATATTCCTTCTTCAACGTGGTTCCCCTGTTTTCTATCAAAAGCTTTAACAGCTGAAACTCTTTTTCTGTGACATTAACCGGCATGCCATCGACCGTAAGTGTCTGTGTAACACTGTTTAACCGCAGATGGTCGCAGACGATTTCATCCAGTGCATATTTCCGCTTAAAAATCCCGTTGATCTTCGCAAGCAGAATATCAATATCGTAGGGTTTGCTGATATAGTCGTCCGCGCCTATCTGCAACCCCTTTAATGTGCTCTCCTTATCCGTTCTGGCACTGGCAATCAGGATGTGCGTATTCGAGTTCTCCCGGATCCTTGCGCAGACAGAAAAACCGTCCACTCCCGGCAGACCGATGTCGAGCACCAGCAGATTAGCACCGTACCGTTCAAAAATATCAAGCGCCTTTTCTCCCGTGTCTGCAAGGCTGACCGTATAATTTTCTTTTCTGAGGAAATCACATAAAAGCGTACCTATTTCCCTGTTATCTTCTACAATAATAATATCCGGCATAAATCCTGTCTCACCTGCTCCCGTTATTTTTCACTGCTTTTCTGCGCGGATTTCTTCTCCGCCCGGGCAGCTACACCATCTGCACCAGCCATACATTGCTCCGCACCATGCGGTATCCGATCGCCACCTTAATCAGCTCGGTCGCCTGCACCAGAAAGTACACGCTCACAATGCCAAGTCCTGTAAAACGTGCCAGTACAAACGCGGCCGGCACGACAACGATCCACGTGAAAACAGAGTCAAACAGGAACGTAACCATCGTCTTTCCGCCCGATCGCAGCGTAAAGTACGACGCATGGCTGAATGAACAGAACGGCATGATCATCGCCGATACGGCGATGAAGCTTGTCGCAAGCGCCTTGATCTCCTCCGTTGTATTGTAGATCTGTGGGAAAAATCCTCCGACCACCAGCATAAGACCTGCCACGATCACGCAGCAGAACACACTGAACACGATCATCTTGTTGTCTGCGTCCTTTGCTTCTTCCAGCTCGCCGGCGCCCAGATACTGTCCGACCACGATACTGATGCAGGAACCAAGCTGCAGATAGATGATGTTGAACAGGTTTGTGATTGTCGTCGCGATATTCAGTCCTGCCACAACCTCCAGTCCGCGGACGGAATAGCACTGTGTGACCGCTGTCATACCCGCCGCCCACAGAACCTCGTTGAGCATCAGCGGAAATCCCTTCACGATAATCGCCTTCAATTCCTCTCCCGGAATGCCAAATCCGGTATAGGCGCCCTTTAAATACAGGTTCTGTCCGGTATGGCTGTGCGCCCAGACAATAATGATGAACGCCTCAATGTAGCGTGCAATCACCGTCGCAAGCGCGGCGCCGGCAACACCAAGCTCCGGGAACGGTCCGATTCCGAAGATCAGAAGATAATCTAACAGCGCATTGCTTCCCACAGCGACAAAGCTCGCAACCATCGGCACCATCGTCTGTCCCGTCTCCTTGATATTCGTCGCATACGCCTGGTTGACCGCAAACGGAACCAGTCCCACTACCATGATCCCAAGATACTGCAGTCCATACCCAAGCGCCACATCCGTCGCCCCGTCTCCGGCGGTATCCGTCAGATAAAGCGAGATCAGATTGTCCCCGCATGTTAGAAACAGCAGAATGGTAAGCCCCGTCACAAGCAGCGCCGCATATAGCTTAAAGCGGAAGGAATACATATGTCCCTTGTGATTCCTCTTGCCGTAATACTGCGCCCCGAAAATACTGGCTGCCGAAACCGCGCCGAAAATCGCCAGATTGTATACAAAAATGAGCTGGTTCACGATGGCAACCCCGGACATCTGCTCCGTGCCGAGCTGTCCCACCATGATGTTATCCAGAAAGCTGACGAGATTCGTGATCGCATTCTGTACAATCATGGGCAGCGCCAGATATAAATATCTTTTATAAAACGCCCGGTCTCCGATATATTTTTCCTTAAATTCTGCTAACTTCATACGTTCTTTTCCTTCTATAAGATCTCTTTTGTGTTTATCTGATCATCTTAACATCTTCCCGCAAAAAAAGCACTGTTTTTTTGAAAAACAGTGCCATTTCCCGTCTGCCGCCATTGCTGCCACTCAGAACAGATCCAGCATATTGTCCAGATAAATTTTTTCCCTGACATGCAGCTGATACCCGGGTTTCGTCATATAGTAGAGAAGGAACTCCAGAATCAGCGCACTGCCAAGTCCCCGCCCCTCGATCTTGAACTGGGAAAATCCCATGGGCAGGTAGACATTTTTTATGGCGTCCGTACCGATAAATCCCGGATTAGCCATCGCTTTGGAAAACAGATAGCCGCCCTCTGCATCCGGAGCCGCGCAGTGATGCTCCCCGCCGCTTTCTCCGAGATTTTTGCGACTGACGGCTTCGTAACAGCGCTTCCTGTCCCTGCAGCCAAACCAGCAGCATTCATTGCACAGAAATTCCACTTTGTC
This sequence comes from Roseburia hominis A2-183, assembly GCF_000225345.1. Taxonomy (NCBI): domain Bacteria; kingdom Bacillati; phylum Bacillota; class Clostridia; order Lachnospirales; family Lachnospiraceae; genus Roseburia; species Roseburia hominis. Next base: position 54,514 of record NC_015977.1, on the reverse strand, counting down.
CCTCTGCCATCCGGTCAGCGTATCCCATTGCGCAAACGCCTTATTCAGCCGGAAATCCGGCACGACATAGCGGAAATCCTCCCGGTCGATCTCCCCGCGAAGATCCTCAAAATCCGTCAGAACCTTGGTGGTCGAGGAGACAAAATAGAACCCCGGATACTGCTGCTTCAAATACGCTAACAACAGATCCGAGTGAACGATCACACCGTTTCTTTGATCCCCACCTTCCTCAAACAGGGCACACAGGTCATTACATTTCCGGTCCGAGAGATGCTCCTCCCGCAGCAGAGAGTTGCTGAACGTCAGCCGGGCAGAAATTCCGTACTCCCGCAGCAACGCCAGAATCTCCGCGGAGTCGTGATCTCCGAACCCGACGCGGCCTCCGCCCCAGAGACAGTCCGCCGGTGCACCATAGATCGATCCGATGTCGCACCAGTCGTAAAAATATTCCCTGTGCTCATAGAACAGCGGCAGAAACACGCGATACAATTCATAAAATTCAAACAGCCCCGGAAGGTGATAGTATGCGGTATCTTTTTTTAATGAAGCCATATCTGCCTCGTCACCTCGCTGATTCCCGGTCTAGGCAACCGTGATCAGTTCGTACTCGCGGGTTCCGAAACCTAAGGCTGCGGCCGCCTCGATGGTGTGTACGCCATGTCTGGATTCGATTCGCTCGAGCAGATGATCTCTGCCCGGATCGTCACTCGCATAGACCAGATCAAGACATGCCTGATCAATTGCAATCGGATCTGTCGAAATCAGGATACCCATATCCTCCATGCACGGATCCTCCGCCACTGCACAGCAGTCACAGTCAACCGACATATTTTTCATGACATTGACGTAAACTGCATTCCCCTTAAAGTAATCGACAACGGAAGATGCCGCATCCGCCATAGACTCCAGGAAAGAGTCGTGGTCTGCCGTCCAGATATCTTCCGGCTTTCCTGCACCATGAATATATGCCTTGCCGGCGGAAGATGCAATGCCGATCGAAAGCTGTTTGAGCGCTCCGCCGTATCCTCCCATCGGATGTCCCTTGAAATGGGAGAGAACCAGAAGCGAATCATAATCCGCAAGGTCTTTTCCTACAAAGTTCTTCTGAATGACTTTGCCGTTCGGGATCGCAAGCTCCAGATCCGGTCCCTCCGCATCCAGAAGATCGACTTTAAAGTACCGGCTCCATCCATGTGCCTCCAGCGTCTTTTTGTGCTTGGCGGTTGTATTACGCTCGCCTTCGTATGCAGTGTTGCATTCCACAACGGTACCGCCAACGTAATCAATGACCGGCTTCCAGAATTCCGGTTTTAAAAAATTCTGGTTCCCCGCCTCACCGGAGTGAAGCTTGATCGCCACTTTGCCGTCCAGCTTCTTCCCGAGAAGCTGATACATCTCTAATACCTTCTCCGGGCTGATTTCTTTTGAAAAGTATACTTTTGCTTTTTCACTCATATACAGAATCCAGCCTTTCTCCTGACTCGATTTCAACATCGCTGTTTGGAACGTATTTCTATCCGTTACTTCTATTCCCCATTTGTCTTTCATGTATTCTTTTCCAAAGTATAGCACACGTATGTAAAGATGTCTCTTATCTTTTTTAAAGAACGATACTATTTATAGAAATATCTTTTGTTTTTACAAAACAGCCAAAAGTTTTCCCTCATAGGAAGAAAGAATTATCTTTTTTTTCTGCAACTGCGGAACTTCCACTGATGTCAGTGTCACACTGCCGGTGCCGGTATTTAAAAATATCAGGACTTTGTCGTCCCCAAAACTACGCGAAAATACATATGCTCCTGTAATATCATTGCAGTAAATTGTCCGGTAATTGCCCTTGCGTAACGCCACATGCTCTTTTCGGAGTACAATCCAGCAGCTGAACTTCTCTGCCAGATTTCCCTGTAATCTGTTGTTTTCTATCTGCTGCTCCATTACTGCCTGCCAGTCCATGGCTGCCCGATACTCCAGCTCTTTCATTCCCTCGATATACACTTCATCCCCATAGAATACCGATGGCACGCCCACCCCCATAAAGAGATAGAAAAATGCCAGCTCCATTCTCTTTCTATTTCCATTGCAATAGCTTAAAAATCTCGGAATATCATGGGAATCCAGAAAATTCATCTGTGCCAGACTCACCTGCCATGGGTAGCGGTAAATCATCTGCTGCATCTGGGCATCAAATTCACTGACCGAAAGTTCTCCCTTTCCAAAAAAATCCCGGCACAGATAAGAAAAAGTATAATTCATCGTAGAATCAAACTGGTCTCCCTGAAGCCAGATGCCTGCTTCTTCCCAGATTTCGCCTATTAGAAATAAATCCTCTTTTACTGCTCTCACCGCATGACGGAAGGTTCTCCAGAATTCATGATTGATTTCATTTGCCACATCCAAGCGCCAGCCGTCAATGTCTGCTTCCCGAATCCAGTAAGTTCCAACATTGCAAAGGTACTCCACCACTTCAGGATTTCCGGTATTAAGCTTTGGCATTTCCTTTACATAGGCAAACGCCTCATAATCCGGCGGATCAGCGTACTGTATCGTTTCCGGCAGATAATAAAACCAGTTATAATATCTTGATGCTTTTCCCTTCTGCCGCACATCCCGGAATGCAAAGAAATCTGCTCCACAATGATTAAATACACCATCTAAAATAACACGGATTCCTCTCTTGTGGCACTGCTGCACCAGTTCTTTTAAATCCACTTTATTTCCAAGACAGGGGTCGATTTCAAAATAATCAATGGTATCATATTTATGATAAGACGCCGCTTCAAAAATCGGATTCAGATAAATGCAGTTAATTCCAAGCTTTTCGATATAGTCAAGGTTTTCACAAATTCCTTTCAGTGTACCACCCAGATGATTCTTGCAAATCCGGTCCGGTAAAATTTTTCCATTGCTGTCGCTTTTTTCATCCGGCAAAAGCATATGCCTTGTCGCTTTTTCCTTCAGTTCCCGTCTGTCATTTGCAAAACTGTCCGGGAAAATATGATACATAACAATGTCTTCTGCCCACTCCGGGATATCTAAAATATCCTCTCTTCGAATATATGGAAACTGAAAATATTCTGCCCTGCCACAGGACAGTTTCTCTGCAAATCCTCTTCCATAATAATAAAGGCTTTCTGTATCGTCCTCTAACCGGAAATAATAGCATACCCTGGTATACGGAGATGTAATCTTAACTTCATAATAATCATAAAGCATATCGGATGCCACATGTTCCATTTCACTTTGTTTCACCGGAAGTGGCTCTTCCATCGCCACCCGGTCTCCCCAATACAGCACGCACCGTTTTAAATCGTCCTTTTTACAACGGATTCTTATTACCAGCCGGTCTTCTTTTTCTGCAAAGGCAAATTGTGACAGTGGAATATGCAAAATTGCTTCTTTTTCCATTTTATTTCTATCCTTTCACACCACCTGCAGTAAGACCGGATACCATATACTTTTGTATACAGAAGAAAATAATCAGCACTGGAACAGATACCAGGATAGCGGCTGCGGAAAACATTCCCCAGCTTCTGGTGTAATCGCTGGACTGTAACTGATATAATCCACCTGCCAGTGTATAACTGTTTTCATTCAGTAGAAATGTTGTGGAAAACAGATATTCATTCCATACAAAAATAAGTACCATCACAGAAGTTACAATGATTGCCGGACGAGCCAGCGGCATTACTACCTTCCACAGCAGCTGGAAATCCGATGCACCGTCAATTTTCGATGCTTCTTCAATTTCTACCGGAATGGTATCAAAATACCCCTTCATATTCCAGATAGAGAAGATGCACATGCTTCCCGCATAAATAATCACCAGTCCCAGTTTCGTGTCCAGCATATTCATCTGTTTTAAAAGACGGAATAATGCAAACATGGACAGGATCTGTGGGAATGCATTTAAGAGAAGCAGTAATTTTAAAATGCCATTTCTTCCTTTAAAACGGTATCTTGAAAATGCATAAGATGACACCACGGCAAATCCGATAGCAATGACCATTGTAAAGAAGCTTAATACGGCAGAGTTATAAAACCACCGCAAAAACGGCTTCTGCGTCAGTATATTTTTATAATTATCCAGTGTAAATTCCTTTGGAAACAAAGATAATCCAGAGGACAATGCTCCACTTCCCCTTTCAAAGGAAAGATTCAACGCATATAAAATCGGCACCAGTGCCAGCAGACACAGTATAATATAAAAAATATGTAATCCGCTACGCTGTAAAATCTGTTTTCTCTTTTTCTTAGTCATAATTTTTCTCCTTTACCCCTCGATTGGTAAACAGCGAAAATACCATGATGAGGAAAAAGATAATCATGGATACCGCAGAGGACAGCCCATAGTTATTTGAAACAAACGCATTCTGCTGTGCATAGGTAATTACGGTTTGTAAGGTTGCTCCTGAATATGCTCCCTTCTGCATCGTAAGAAGATATACGATATCAAACTGCTTAAATGTGGTAAATGTCGTCATAATAACCGCCGGTGCAATAATTCCTTTCATTGCCGGAACGGTAATATGGATGTTCTTTGACCAGAAACCTGCTCCATCCAGTTCTGCGCTTTCATAATAGCTGCGGTCAATGCTGGACAGTGCACCGTCTATCATCATAATCATAAACGGCAATGCCATCCACAGGTTTAAGGTCATACAGGAGAGAAATGCCGGCACATTGGTGGAAAGGAAATTTACCTTTCCAAAGCCAAGTGCCACCAGAATCTTATTCAGAAGACCAAACTCTGTGTTATAAATGCCTACTCTCCACAAAAGAATGGACACATATGCAGGCATTGCCCACGGAAACATCAAAAGGGTCTTGTATACACGTTTTCCCTTGAAATCTTCTCCTTGAAATCCCAATGCAATAAAATATGCCACAACTACCTGTATCACCATATTTAATGCGGTCCAAAGTAATGTTGTAAACAGTGCTCCAAGGAAACCGGAGTCTGCCTTTAATAATGCCCTGCTATAGTTGGATAGTCCGATAAATTCATAATTTGACCAGTGAAAAAGATTCATATTGGTCAGTGATATATAACCCGTATAAATAATTGGGAATACAATAACCATTCCAATCAATATCAGCGCCGGCATACTGTAAAGCCATGGTGTTAATTTCCGTTTGATCTTCATATACACACTTCTCTTCCTGATTTTCCTCTTTATTGCTTCTAAATAAACTCCTTCTTACTGCATATCAGCAATGGCATCCAATGCCTCCTGCTGATAAGTTTCTGCTGCAGTGTCAATATCTTCCCCGGATTTGTTGACTGCCGCCAAAAATGCTTCTGCCGGTCCCCACATAACGCTCATCTGAGGAATGTTTGGCATAGGCTGTGCAGTTTCTGCAGTTGCTTTCATTGCCATAATCATCTCATTTGCAGCAACATCTGCATCATCATATGCTTTGCTGTTTGCCGGTGCACAGTTTGATTTATTCGCCAGTGCAATACCTACTTCCGGGCTTGCAATTGTCTCTAATGCTTTTGCAATTGCTTCTTTCTTATTTTCTGCTGCATATTTTAAGACACCAATGCTCTGTACACCAGAATATGGTGCCAGTCCGTTTCCATTCGGAAGTTTAAAATCCGCTAAGGATTTAATACCAAGGTCAATGCCCGCCGCCTTGATTCCGGATACCAGCCATGGTCCACCGATGATTGCTGCTGCCTGACCTTCATTGAATAATGCAGTTACTGTGTTGTAATCTCCATCTGCCTCCAATGCTGCAAATTTCTGATTGTACGCGATAGCATCCTTGGTTTCCTTTGTATTTAATCCAGGATCTGCATCCTTATCAATAATATATCCACCAAAACCATTGATCACCGGTGCCACATTGTATGCGGTAGAATGCTGATTTACCAGTGCATAAGTTCCTGCATCCACATCGGTATGTGCTACCATATAATCATACAGTTCATCTGTTGTTTCCGGCACATCACCTTCCCATCTTGCCTTATTATACATAAAGAGCAATGTCTCATAATAAACCGGCAGCAGGTACTGGGTATCCTTATAATTACCTGCTTCTACGGTCATCGGTAATAAATCTGCCATTACATCCTCACTGATAACATCCGTAATCGGAGCTAAAATTCCCATTTCTGCAAATGTTCCCAATGAATCATGTGCATAAAGATACATATCCGGTCCGTTGGATTCATCATTTCCATATAACTGAAGCTGGTCGGTCAGACCACTCTTCTTTTCAAAGGTAACCTTGATATTATCCTCTGCCAGTTTCTCATTCGCACAATCTGCAATGGTCTGCATGATATTCTCATCCCCATCATGCCAGATTTTTACTTCTGTCATTTCATCCCCTGCATCATTTCCAAGTACTTCTGTAGTCTGTCCTTCGTCTTTTCCTGCATCTTTTCCACAACCGGATAATGCGCCGATTGTCATTGCGGTACAGAGCAACAGACTCAACACCCTTTTCTTCATAAAAATACCTCCGTTTTCCGGTTTCTTTAGGAAACCGTTTTCTTTATTTTCTTTTTTTCATGCAATTTGTTCCTCTTGCTAAGTCTATATCTATCACTTCTTCCCATTGTTTACAATGTTTATTTGTCAAAAATGATTGACTTTGTTAGGAAACCGCTATATTGTATTTGTAAATTTATACATTTTTTTAGGAGGTATTTTATGTCTGTTACCATCAATGATGTTGCCAATGAAGCCGGTGTTTCCAAATCCACTGTTTCTAAAGTTTTAAATCACTGGACCACCATATCCCCAGCCACTGTGGAAAAGGTTCATGCAGCAATTGAAAAGCTTCATTATACCCCTAACTCCCGGGCTGTAAACTTTGCAAAAGGTGCTACTTCCAATATTGTCTATCTTACCAATCTGGAGAAAGATACTGCTTATCGGAATCCGCATATGTTTGACATTATGTGCGGCGTACACCATACCTTGTCCGAAAACAACTATTCCCTAACGCTTGTCAACACTTCTGAAGAGCACTATCCCGGAGAAAAAGTCAGCGAAGTTATCACAAGCCGTTCCTCCGATGGTCTTATCATCCACGGCTCTGCCATTAATAAAGAAATTGCAAATCTTATTCTGGATGCAGGCTTTCCACACATTATCATTGGACATCCGAGTTTTGAAAGCTGCTTATGCTGGGTAGATACCAACCACGCCCTTGCCGGTGAATATGCCGCTGCCCACATGATAGCCTGTGGTTATACAGATGTTGCCTTTATCGGAGAGCGCAAAACCGATTATATTTCTGCCCAGCGTCAAAAAGGATTTATGGCAGGCATGTTAGACAGAGGCTTTCACATTCCGGCTGCCCGTATCGGAAATACCGATTCCAGTTGGCAGCACACTTATTCTGTTACTTCTGATATGCTGACACAGCCTGTACCGCCTCGCGCTATTGTATGTGAAAATAACACCCTCGCATTAGGTGTCATCCAGGCAGTCAAAGACCGGCAGCTTTCCATCCCGGATGACATTGCCATACTTACCTTTGACGTCTACCCATATTCCAGCATCATCGACCCACAGCTTACCATTGTAGATATCAATGTCTATGATACCGGTGTGCAGGCAGGCTCCATGATGATCCGTAAGCTTCAGAACCCGGAGCTTCTCATCCAAAGCTATACAACGCTTCCTGTTATCATCCAGGGAGAAAGCACCAGACCACTGACATAAAAAAAGTGCCCTCGACACTCTCAACTCTCCTGACCCCTCATTCATGAATAAGATCAACATCATGCTCTGTTTCGTAAGAAAGAACTCTTGCTCTAAACCTGGTGAGGGTTCTGTCACTAATTGGCTGCTCTCCAAAACTGGTTGTGTGCAGCGCATACTGATAGCGGATATCAAATACCCTAGCTTCAACGATCTCATCGTCAGTAACATTAAGAGCTTCTTTAAGAATCAGTGGCCCAACAATCACATTGACCGGAGTATTAGGTCTGGATGCTTTTTCACTGTAAAGAACAGAAAAAATATTTTCATCAATAGCAGGAACAACTTTATCTGTCTGTAAGATGAAAAGTGCTGTCTAAAACAGTAAGCTGTTGATTATCATTTTTAACAAAAGACATATGGATGACCTCATAAAATGCTGCCTGCATTTTACCAAAGAATCCAATGTTTTTACATATCGTGTTAAGCTTTCAAGGTACAAATTTATATCAAAGGTTATAAACCTTTTGACACCCCAATCCTATAAGTTAAAAAAAGCCCCGCGTGCGGAACTCTTTGCACCGGGACTTCTCTTATACATGATACTTTGTCTGCTTTATGACATGCTGTTGACAGTCTTATACTTATAGAGCATCTCCGCATGATTCTGCTCCTCCACCTGAATGTCTGCGAGCAGTTTGCGGACGCCCGGATCGGCAAATACAAACACGTCGGTATTATACTCGGAAGACACCAGCTTCTCGGTACCGATACAGTCAGTCGCAAGGAAGCAGTCGTTTTTCTTGTCCTCGGACTCCGCGAGGGAGTAGGTGGCGGTCGGGTTATAATTCTTTCCATCGCTGTCGTTGCAGTTGCAGTTCGGCACGGTACCGTTTAACACCTGTCCCAGCGAGTCAAAGTGCTGCTGCTCCTTCTTGTGAAGATCGGTGAACAGGTTCACGAGAACCGGATCCTTCGCCTCTTTGCTGTATCGGGAATACTTCTCCACGCAGGTTTTCTCCTGGGTCTGGAGATCTTTGATCGCCGCTGTCTCTTTTTCACTTAATACCATCGTTGTTACCTCTTTTCTTATTTTTTTCTATGCTGGTATTATTGGGAAAAAGTTTCGCAATTATACACAATATTTATTTTCCGGTTGACAAATGCGCACGGCCGCGTCTATAATGGCGTTAATCGGAGCAGAACACAGGCTTTGACGGGAAGAAGTAAGAATAAGTGGAACGAACAGAAAGCAACCGGCTGATGAGAGGTGCACGGAAAGCTTATTACGAATACATCCCCGAGCTTCACACCCAATTTGCATGACCGTTCTTTTTGCGGTGATGTGATAGTAGGCTGTGACGTAGCGGCGCACGTTACAAGCGCCTGAGTGTTGTCGGACACTCGCAGAGGCAGACCGTGTGAATGGTCTGTGAACAAAGGTGGTAACACGAGTTTATACCCTCGTCCTTTTTGAAGGACGGGGGTTTTTTGTGCGGCAGCAACGGTCCGGCACTGTTCGGCTGTTGTACCGCCGCCAGAAAAAGACAACCACAACTACAACCACAAAGAAAGGAACTGACATCATGACATTATACGATGAATTAGTTGCCCGCGGCTTAATCGCGCAGGTAACAGACGAAGAAGAGATCAAAGAACTGATCAACAACGGAAAAGCAACCTTCTACATTGGGTTTGACCCGACTGCAGACAGTCTGCATGTCGGACATTTCATGGCGCTCTGCTTAATGAAGCGCCTCCAGCAGGCAGGCAACAAGCCGATCGCCTTAATCGGCGGCGGTACTGCCATGATCGGTGATCCGTCCGGCCGTACCGACATGCGCCAGATGATGACACCGGAGACCATCCAGCACAACTGCGACTGCTTCAAGAAGCAGATGAGCCGCTTTATTGATTTTTCCGACGGCAAAGCGCTCATGGTCAACAACGCGGACTGGCTGATGGACTTAAATTACATTGATGTTCTGCGCGAGGTCGGCGCTCATTTCTCCGTAAACCGCATGCTGACCGCTGAGTGCTACAAGCAGCGTATGGAAAAGGGCTTAAGCTTCCTTGAGTTCAACTACATGATTATGCAGAGCTACGATTTCTACACCTTATTCCAGAAATACGGCTGCAACATGGAGTTCGGCGGCGACGACCAGTGGAGCAACATGCTCGGCGGTACGGAGCTGATCCGCCGTAAGCTCGGAAAAGACGCTTACGCCATGACGATCAACCTGCTCCTTAATTCCGAAGGCAAAAAGATGGGTAAGACGCAGTCCGGCGCTGTATGGCTTGATCCGGAGAAGACCTCCCCATTCGATTTCTTCCAGTACTGGAGAAACGTGGCTGACTCCGATGTCTTAAAGTGCATCCGTATGCTGACCTTCCTTCCGCTCGAGGAGATCGACGCAATGGAGAGCTGGGAAGGCGCACAGTTAAACCAGGCAAAAGAAATCTTAGCTTTCGAGCTGACCAAGCTGGTACACGGCGAGGAGGAAGCTGCCAAGGCACGCGAGGCATCCCATGCACTCTTTGCAGGCGGCAGAGATTCCGCACACATGCCGACCGTAGAGCTTTCGGCTGCTGATTTTGCAGAGGGCGATCTCGACATCCTTGCACTTCTCGTGAAGACAGAGCTTGCTCCATCCCGCTCCGATGCAAGACGTGCCGTTGAGCAGGGCGGCGTGAGCGTTGCAGATGCAAAGGTCACCGATATCAAGACCACCTACAGCGCTGATTCCTTCGGTGCTGACGGTCTTGTCGTAAAACGCGGCAAGAAGAAATTCGTCAAAATCATTGTAAAATAAGATAGTGCATGCTAGAATACAACAAGACAAAGAGGGGACTGCATTTTGCATATCCCTTCTTTTTCAATGATAAAGGAGTATCTGTCATGGAATACCGTGAGGAGAGAAAATATTTCTGTTCCGACTATCAGTTGGAGATCTTAAAACACCGGCTTAAAGCCATCCTTCCCTATGATGTCCATCAGAAGGATTCATCCTATACGATCAGTAGTCTCTATTTTGATACCGCAGACAATCAGTGCTATTACGAAAATTCTGCCGGCGTGGATGACAGGAAAAAATATCGTATCCGTATTTACGATCATTCTGATTCAAATATCCGGTTTGAGATCAAAGAAAAATTGCGTGGAAAAACGAAAAAATCTACAGTCCCGATCACCCGCAGTCAGTGCGAGGATCTGATTGCCGGGCACTTTCTACCTGCAGATAATGATTCTTCCGTTCTCAGTCAGATTTACTTAAAAGAGCACCTGCAGTTTCTGCACCCTGCCGTCATCGTCGAATACGAGCGTACTGCGTTTACTTATCCGATCGGAAATGTACGTATTACATTCGACCGGAATATTTCCGCAATCGCAGATCCATCGGGTTTCTTTTCGGCACAAAATGCCCGCATCCCTGTCCTGCCCACACATGAGCATGTTTTAGAAGTAAAATACGATGAACTGCTGCCGGATCACATTGCCCAGCTGTTAGAGCTTGACACGTTGACCCAGACCGCCTGCTCCAAATATTTTCTCTGCAGACAGGCGTGTGATATTACCAACCAATTATAAGTATCCATACGAGGAGGTTATTTATGAGCACCAAAGATATCATCAAGAATTCTGTTCTTGAAAATTTTACCGCTGACATTTCCCTGGCAAGGGTATGTATTTCCCTGGGACTTGCCGTTGTACTGTCCCTTTACATCTTTTATATCTACCGGATGACAACGAAGTCCAGCTTCTATTCCAAAGAATTTAACAAATCCATCGCCCTGATGTCCGTTATCACTGCTGCCATCGTGCTTGCCATGCAGTCGAACCTGGTCATCTCACTTGGTATGGTCGGTGCACTTTCAATCGTCCGTTTCCGGAATGCCATCAAAAGCTCTATGGATCTTGTCTTTTTATTCTGGTCCATCAGTATTGGTATCATCTGTGGCGCCGGACTCTATGAGATCGCATTTGTGGCTTCCCTGATCCTGACTGTTCTCTTATTCCTGCTCGACCTGGTTCCGACACCGAAGGCAGCGTTACTTCTAATCGTCAACAGTTCCGATGTCAACACTTTTTCCGAAATTGAAAATCTCGTGAAGTCCCACACCAAATCTTTTGATGTAAAATCCAAAAGTCTCACGAAAGACGGTTTGGATCTTGTGATCGAATTTAAGTGTAAAGAAAATGAAGATGCCACGCTCCTTGCCACACTTCATGAACTTTCCCATGTTACACATGTTTCTATCCTGTCCCATGACGGAGAACGCCGTTTTTAATGATTTTGGAGATTCCGATGAAATTCAAGATTTCTACCTATATAAAAGAACTTTTTCTGTTTCTGTTGCTCGTTGCTGCAACTCTGCTTGTCCTGATCGCAACACACAAGGCATCACATACCCGTACGATCGTGATCAACGAAGTGTGCAGCAACGATTTTTCTCTGGTGGAAAATTCTGCCGGGAAATATGCTGATTATATTGAACTCTATAATGCAGGCGATACAACCATTTCTCTTTTAAACTGGACCCTGCATACCGGAAAAAAAGATTCAGGAACGTACACCTTTGGAGATATCCGTCTGTTACCACAGGCTCGTGTGCTGCTGATCCATAGGGATGATGCCGCATCCGACACAGACACTTCCAGTATTACCGTCTCCCCGAAGGATTCCTTTTCTCTGGAAATCCCATGCTCTGTCGCCAAAGATGGAGACACGCTCTATCTGCGCAATTCCTCCGATAAAACAACCGACTACGTGACTGTTCCTGCTCTCACCTACAACACCGTGTATGCCAGAGAGACGGACGGCGCGGACACCTGGAAAATTCTTACCGGCACTCCCTGTACGGACAACGCATCTGCCTCTGCTCCTTTCTGGGCGGACAGGGATGACGCGCCCGCAGAGCCCGCTTATCCGTTAACCGATCTGTCACTCCCTGCGGAAGCCGCCGATGCTGCCGTTTTATCAATCTCCATCCCGGAGGACTCTCTCTATGGCGATGACGGTATTTTTCTCAGTGAAAACAGAACTCTCTCCGGCCGCACAGCGGAACGGGAATGCCAGGTCGATTATTTCTCCCCGGATCGTTCCAATGAGAGTTCGTTTTACAGCGGACTGCGTGTGAGTAAGCGGTCAAATAATCTGCAGTGTCTGGATTTTAATCTTTATGCACGGAATATCTATGGATCGGATACGTTTTCCACAGATTTTTTCGGTAATGGTATAGAACATGACAGACTGCTCCTTCTACACGGAGCAGATAAACAGTATCTGCTCTATACGCTTCTGGCACAGCAGAATATACAGACTGTCTCCTTCCTCCCATGCAGTGTTTTCCTGAATGGCACATTTTACGGGAACTATTATCTGGCAGAACCTGTCGATGAAAACTATCTCAAGTCTTCCTATGGTGTCTCCGGGAAGAATCTGACCATACTTACCGAAAACCAGCTGACATACGGTTCTTCCTATGGACTGTTGGAATACCGCGCACTCATCGCAGATGCCACAGCCAACGGTCTGACCGATCCTGCTGCCTATGAAAATTTCTGTGAAAAGATCGATATTGACAGCCTGATCAACTACTATGTGCTGCACATTCTTCTGAATGACAATGATTTTTCACCTTATGACTCCTGCCTTGTCTGGCGGAGTGAAACAGTTGATCCGGGAAATACCTTTTCCGATGGAAAATGGCATTATGAGATCACCGGACTGTCCCGGGCTCTCTTTACCCAAAACAGCAATACTCTGACCAATACATTTTCCCACGTGCAGGATACTGATCCGCTGTTTGAAGTACTCCTTCAGAACCCCGATTTCCGTGACCGGTTTTCGGAATACTTCACAGATCTTGCTGAAAACCGGCTGAACGAGGCTGCGGCAGAGGCACTCCTTGCCGGCACCACTTACCCGGAAGAGGATACAGACAATCTGGAAGGCGAATTTTCGCAGTTCTTCCGCGACCGCTCCGTATTTATTTTAAGCTACCTGGAAGATCTCCTCACAGAAGAGGGACTTTCCGATTAGACAGGAGAAAGAGGATACTCTTATGAAATCATTTGATCAGATCAAAAAATATATTTTTGTACTCCCCGCGTTTCTTCTCTTAGTGGGAATTCTGATGGGAATACAATATTTAAACGCAACACCCGCACTTTCGGATGAAAGCTCACAGACAGAGTACGTGGATGACTACTGCGTCACTTTTTCTGCCCCCAGTGGCTTTTACGATGATGATTTTTCACTGACATTATCTGCACCGGATGGTTTTTCCATCTACTACACGCTGGATGGCTCGCTTCCGGATGAGACCAGCGAGCACTACACGGCTCCGCTTGCCGTCACAAACGTTTCCTCCCCAGAAAAAAAGTATGCAAACCAGACGATATTTTCCGTTGATGGCAACAACGTGTCCGGCGATGTGCCCGACCAGGCTTATATCGTCCGGGCAGTTGGAATCAATGATGCCGGTGTATCAACCGATGTTGTGACCGAGACCTATTTTGTGGGCTACGATGGCTTTTATGACGGTTACTCCGTTGTATCACTCATAACGGATCCTTCCAACCTGTTCGATTCCAAAACCGGTATTTATGTTCTGGGAGATTCCTACTACGAATCGGGAAATGAACTGGATGCCAACTTTATGCAGACGGGAAGTGACTGGGAACGTCCGGTGCATATTGACTACTTTAATATGGATAAGACCTATGCCTTTTCACAGGAAGGTGGAATCCGCATCAACGGAAACTCTTCCCGCGGTGATTCCAGAAAAAGTCTCCGCCTGTATGCCCGAAAAAAATATGACGGAAACAGCCTGTTCACCTACCCGATCTTCAGCAATAACATCTATCCCAACTCTGTTATCCTGCGCCGAGGAACATTTATTAATCAGTTTCTTCCTTCGCTCGTCGCCGACCGTAATATGGGAACCCAGGATTATGTTCCATGTGTTGTATTTATTGATGGGGAATATTGGGGAATTTATTATATGATTGAGCGTTATGATACAGATTATCTGGCGGGGCACTACCAGGTCGATGACGACAACGTCACGATTTTAAAAGACGGGGAACTTTTTTCGGGATCTGCATATTCTCTGGAAGACTATAGACAGCTTCTGGCTTATATGGATGCAAATGATCTAAGCATTTCAGAAAACTATGATACTGTATGCTCACAGTTGGATATCCAGAGTTATATTGATTATTATGCAACCCAGATCTATATCAATAACTTTGATTTTTCGGAATCGAAAAATCAGGTCATGTGGCGTTCGGACAGCACCGATGCTGCAAACCCCTACGCCGATGGAAAATGGCGTTTTTCCCTGATGGATGTCGATCTGTCTCTCACTTCCTTCGGCGGTGTCGAAAACTATGCCACAAACAGCTTTTCCGATACAGAATCAGCTGTCGTAATCCAGACGGAAGAGACGATGTTCAAATCCCTGCTCGCAAATGCCTCCTTCCGCCAACAGTTTGTAACGACCTTCCTCGACCTGGAAAACCAGAACTTTTCCTACGCGACCGTGCGCGCGGCGATGGATACCTGTCTTGGCTATATCGACGATCCTGATATGATGGACGCATACTTTGCCAACCGCCCCGCTTATATCAACGACTCTCTCGCAGAAACCTTTTCCCTGACAGGCACTCTCGTGCCCGTGACCCTCTCGGTCAATGACGCCTCTATGGGAGAGATCCTGCTGAATACGATCACACCGGATCTATCCTCCGGCAGCTGGAGCGGCAACTACTACACCGACTATCCTGTCACTGTCACAGCAGAACCAATGGATGGATACCGGCTGAAGGAGTGGTTGATCAACGGAGAACACATCACAGACCCTTCCACCAGCGTGACTCTGCCCGAAAGCGGAGCCGATATCCAGGCTGTGTTCGAACCGCTCTCCTGATAAAGACCGGTTCGTCCCCCTCAATAGTGCAGCATCTCGATCAAAAAGAGCCACGCAAGCCCGTAGTATGTCACTACCGCCACCAGATCATTGACCGTCGTGATGAGCGGTCCGGATGCAACGGCAGGATCAATATGAATTTTGTGGAAAAACATCGGGATCAGCGTTCCCACCAGGCTTGAGATCAGCATGGCAAGGATCAACGCCGCTCCGATACAGCCGGACACCGCAAAGGCGAACTGCAGGGAGCCGGACTTGAAAAAGTAAATGTAACACCCGATCAGGATAATTGACATCATACCAAGGATCAGACCGTTGCTAAGTCCGACGCGTGCTTCCTTAAAGACCAGGTGCACTTTCTGCCCGGCAGTGAGATTTTCATCCATCAACACACGGATCGTCACAGCCAGGGACTGCGTTCCCACATTTCCCGCCATATCGAGAATCAGCGACTGAAAGCACATGACAATTGTCAGTTCTGCGACCACGTGCTCGAACATCCCCACAACGGAGGACACGACCAGTCCCAGTCCGAGCAGCACGATCAGCCACGGCATACGCTTTTTGATACTGTCTTTTAACGGCTCTTCCAAATCTTCCTCCGCAGTCAGACCGGCGAGCATGGCATAATCCTCGCCCATCTCGTCATCGACCACCTCAACAATGTCCTGCGAGGTGATGACTCCGATGATCCGGTTCTCCTCGTCCAGAACTGGAATGGAATCTTCGGAATAATCCTTGATCCATTCGATGCAGTCCGCGATCTCCTCCGTGGCATAGACGAACGGGTAGGACACCACGATCAGATCCTCCAGATTCGTGTCCTCCCGCGCGATGATGAGATCATTCAGACTGATCGCACCGCAGAAGATACGGTTCTCATCTACAATGTAAAGTGTGGATATGTTGTCATTGTCTGCCGCCTGCCGGATCAACTCGCGCATAGCCTGCTTTACGGTCACATTAGACGGAATCTCCACATAGTTGGTGGACATCCGGTTTCCAATCTGCTCTTCATCAAAAGAATCGATGAGATCGATCTTATGCCGTACCTCCTCATCGAGCAGCTCCGTCAGCGTCTCGCGTTCTTTTTTGTCCATCTGGCGCAGCAGATCGGCAATTTCATCTGCGTCCATCTCCGAGACGACTGCTGCCTTTTTCTTCATATCCATCTCTTCCAGATAGAACGGAATCTCCTCCTCATCGATGTAGGAGAGAACCTCCGAGATCTCCTCCGCATTTAGAATGCGGTACAGGCGCTGCCGCTCGGTGGGATTCATGTCTTCGAGCGCCGCCGCAATATCATTCTCATGATAATCCAGAAGTCTGTCACGCATCACCTTCGGGGATGACATTCCGCGTACAATCGCCTCGATCTCTTTTTGATATTTCATCTGAACTTCCGTCACATCTTCCAGTTTCTTTTTCTCTGTCATCTGCTCTTTCATGCAAGCCACCATTTCCTTTCCGATGTTGTCACATTCTGCCGGGACAAAATGTGCACGCAAACAACGAACGCCACGTTATTTATGGCATTCTGATACAGACAGCGCACGGCTGTCTCCTTGTTTTCGGCATGATTTGATTATGTTGTCTGGAAATATTGTCTGTGAATACAGAGCATAAGAAAAAAAGATATCCTCGATAATCGTTCTTCGATCAAAAAATGGCAGGCAGACTGCCGCTCATTCTTTCCCCACAGACAATATGATTACTTCGTCCGCAACTGTCGTCAGTCATGCTGCCACCTCCATTCTTATTTTAATCCGTTGCTATCCTAACATATTTGTCTCAGTTTTGCAACGCACTTTTTCTGCCAGCCAGGTTCGCACCAGCGGAAGCCAGCTCTGGCACTGCTCCTGCACACCATAGCCATCCACATTCATGGATAACTCCGTACAGGTCGATAACCCGTGTCCGCCTGCTGGATACATGTGAAATTCCACCGGCACATTCACCTTGCGCATCGCTGCGATAAGCAGCAGGGAATTCTCAACCGGCACACAGTCATCGGTGAACGTGTGCCATAAAAATACCGGCGGCATGTGCTCTGTCACCTGCTTCTCCAGTGAGACTTTTTCCATCATCTCCTCCGTCTTCTGTCCCTTTAACAGAGCTTCAAACGATCCCCTGTGTGCATACTCGCCAGACGTGATAACCGGATAGCAGAGAATCAGTCCCGCCGGACGCAGGATCTCATTTGCCACGCCGGCTCTCTCGGAAAGCCAGGATTCGTGCCAGAATACGCCCAGACTTGCCGCGAGATGACCTCCCGCGGAGCATCCCTCTACATAAATCTGCTCTTTCTTAACACCCCATTCCGCAGCGTGTGCATGGATCAGCTTCATCGCCTCCGCCAACTCTAAAAGCGCTGTCGGGAACACCGCCGGCGCACAGGAATAACGCAGCACGGCAACATGGTATCCCATTGCGAGAAACTGTACTGCCATCGGCTCCGCCTCCCGGTCCGAGGTCCATTCGTATCCGCCTCCCGGACACAGTAATATGAGCGGCCGCTCCTTAATCCGAAGCTCCCTGCTCTTTTCCTGAATGTAGATACAAAGTCTTGCACCCGGCTGGGATCCCTCCACCTGTATTGTGATTGTTTCTGTCAGCATCTGTCTATTCTCCCCGTCTTTTCTTAATATACAATCTGGTTCCGCCCGTTCTCTTTCCCATGATAAAGCTTCTGATCCGCAGCACGGATGATCGTTTCCATATCCTTCTCTCCGCTATACTCCTCCAGTCCAAATGTCATGGTGACATGAATCCAATCGCTCTGATAAGGAATGCCCATGCCGCGGATTCTCTTCAATATATCGTGAAGTACCTCATTCGCCTGATCGCCGTTTTTATTCTGAAATACAAACAGGAATTCCTCTCCGCCCCAGCGGCAGACTTTTCCTTCCTTTTCCATCGCCTCCAGAAAAACTTTTGCCAGTTCTTTCAACACCATATCCCCGGCATCATGCCCGTAGGTATCGTTTGTCTTTTTGAAAAAATCGATGTCGCCGATTGCAACTGACACATATCCAATCTCTCCGGACGCATATTTTCCGGCGATTTTCTCCAGATACGACCGCATGCTCCAGCGGTTGTACAGGCCGGTAAGCGGATCGATGGACGCCATGTGTTCCAGCTTCTCATTATATTTTACAAGCTTGTATTCCATCTCCTGCGAATCTCTGGTAAACACGATCATGATTGCCGTCAATTCCGCAAAAATAGCAAGCGTATTGATAATCTGAAAAAGAACACCGGTATCCACAGAAATATTTGTCACCGGATCATACCTGTTCGTATAGGCATACAGAAAAATACGGTACGCACATGCCAGTGCCGCAGCGCCGATCTTCATTCCCATCGTTCCCGCGCTCACGGTAAAATTGAGAACCAGAAGCACAAACACAAAATGTTGTACACCGCAGTCCCAGCCATACTCCCAGATAAAAATCAGAATCCATAGCGCCATCAGCGCCTGCGAAAATATCGATGCAAACTTCGTATGATTCAGATAGGTCGTGTAAAAAGATACGAGATAACATCCTATACACACCAGGCAGATCACCGCTGAACGGATATCCTTAATCGCGCAGAATACAGCAAACAGGCTTAAAAAGTACAGACACAGCATCAATGCGCTGATCCGTAGCGTAACCGCCGTCTTCTTCGTCTCGTTCTCGCTCTGCACGTCTTTTAATACAAAGTCCTTTATCTTTTGCACCATAGTACAGTCCCCTCCCCCAGAAAACCGTCCTTTCTCCATAGTTCTATCATATACATTTGAAGTCTTTTTTTCAAGGTTTTCCTTATATCTTAAGTACCATATATTGTATTCCAAAAAACATTGCATCCCCTGGCGCAACGTCATTTCTTTTTCTGATCTTGATGTAAAATAAGATAACATGTAAAAAGGCGTACGATTTCTCGTACGCCATTACTGACCCAAAGGCGACTGACGGATTTGAACCGACGATCAGGGAGTTGCAGTCCCACGCCTTACCACTTGGCTAAGTCGCCCTATCTCTCTTATATGCCTATTATATGCAGCTTCCCGTCATTTATGACAGATCACTTCTGCCGGGAAGCATCACATCAGACACACAGAGATTTTAACAAAACCATTGTCTCCCGTCAAGTCATATTTTTAAAATAAACAGCATCTGCCGCCTACGGCGTTCCAAAAACAAATGTCACATACATCGTTGCCTGATCGTAAGTTCCGTCTTCCTTCGGATCAAGCACTGTCTTCGTCAGCATATATTCCCCGTCCGTCAGCGTGCTGTACAGCCACTCCCATTTGACATCCGTGACCACGCTGCTGTGCGCCGGAATGGAATAGACCCCCTCGTTAAACCTGTAATTGGGAACCAGCGTCGACACGTCCACCCAGTCGCTCCCGATATATTTCTGCAGATGAAAATCGGTTCCGTACAGAATCTCCTCATCCGTATAATTTGAGATCGTAACCGATGCCTTTCCGCCTTCCACACGGTTGATGTACATTGCGTAAGGTACTTCCCGTTCTGCCTCCTCCGTATCCTCGATCGGTACAACCTCCGTTTTATTTCCACCGCAGGCTGTCAGCATTCCCATGCAGATCATCGCGATACAGCCTGTTATCCATAATTTTCTCATGAATCTTCCTCCGATAACGTCTTCCTTTTTATTATAACCGATAAGTGCATGGTTTGTCTCGAAAGATTTTCTTATTTATTTTACTTGACAACTTTACTTGTCATACATATAATTATTTTGACAAGTAAAGTTGTCAATGCATGGCTCTTTGTGTCGCAGATGTCACAAGCAGCCTCAACCGTCGATGGAACGGAAGCTCTGGCTCCCGGTTTCTTCAACACACAACGTCTGCGGAATTGGAGGATTATATGAACGAAGAAATGACGCCGGATTATATGACCGGCACACCCAATACTGTCTGTGCAGATGCCAGACGACAATTTTCCCGCATCGGTCTGATGTTTCTGATTGGAACCGTGCTCATCTATGGAGTTCAGTTCGGCGCAAGCGGAATCGCAAACGCGATCAATCCGGATCTGCTTTCCAGCACGAGCTACGCGCTTTTGATTGTTATGATTCCTATGTATGTGATCGCCATGCCGGTCATGGCACTTCTGATCAAGAGGATTCCGGCTGTGACCCTTCCCAAAAAACACATGACCTTCGGTCAGTGGCTGATCGCTTTTCTCATGTGCTATGGTGCCATGTATGTGAGCAATTATACCGGTCTTGTCCTGACACAGTTGATCAGTATCCTGAAGGGAAGCCCGGTAACAAACACCATGCTTGAAGTCGCCACAAGCTCCAATCTCTGGGTGAATCTGTTTATCATGGTACTCTGCGCCCCGGTTGCCGAAGAGCTGATCTTCCGGAAGCTTCTCATTGACCGCCTTGTACAGTACGGCGAGGGCGTAGCTGTGCTTTTCTCCGGCCTGATGTTCGGACTGTTTCACGGAAATCTGAACCAGTTCGTCTATGCTTTCGTTCTCGGCCTGTGCTTCGGCTTTATCTATGTCAAAACCGGCAATATCCGCTACACGATCGGGTTACACATGCTGGTGAACTTCCTCGGCTCTGTACTCGGTGTGGCGATCTTGAAATGGCTGGGAGATGATTTTCTCTCCATCGCTTCCGATCCTGCAGGCATGATGTCCTACATGACAGGAAACTTTGGAAAACTGATCGTTTACTTTATTTACATTTTCCTTTTGCTCGGCGTGGCGATTGCTGGTATTATTCTCTTTATCGTCAATCTGAAGAAAATCCGCTTCCTGCCTGGAATGAACACGATTCCGAAAGGAAAACGCTTTTCCACAACCGTGTTAAACGTTGGAATGGCCCTCTACATGATCGTCTGGATCGTGATAATCATTGTACAGCTCTTGCAATAATGAAAAAAGCTGCCGCAGGTATCCCGTTTTATCGGTTCTATTCCTGTGACAGCTTTTATTATGCAATATTTACTGCTCTTTCCCGCAGCTTCTCTAATTTTCCACGGTCTGCCCATCCTGTGCATTTAAGATGCTCATAAATTCTTCCCCTGTGATGGTCTCCTTGTCATAGAGATATTTCGCAAGTTCATCCAGCTTTGCGCGGTTGTCCTTAAGGATCTTCGCCGCCTTCTCATGCTGCTTCCTTACCAGTTCCACTACTTTTCTGTCGATCTGTGCCTGCGTGTCTGCTGAGCATGCCAGGGATGCATCGCCGCCAAGGTACTGATTGGTCACTGTCTCAAGCGCCACCATATCGAATTCTTCACTCATACCATAACGGGTAATCATCGCCCTTGCCAGCTTGGTCGCCTGCTCAATATCGTTAGAAGCACCTGTTGTAACACAATCAAATACCACTTCCTCCGCGGCACGACCGCCTGTCAGCGTTGCGATCTTGTTCTCAATCTCTTCCTTATTCATGAGATAATGTGTACCTTCCTCTACCTGCATCGTATAACCCAACGCACCGGAAGTTCTCGGAATAATCGTGATCTTCTGTACCGGAGCGGAATTGGTCTGCTTTGCCGCTACAAGGGCATGACCGATCTCGTGATAAGCCACCGTCCATTTTTCCTTGTCTGTCAGAATCGCATTCTTCTTCTGATAACCGGCAATGACAACTTCGATGCTCTCTTCCAGATCCGCCTGTGTCGCATAGGCTCTGCCATCACGCACCGCGCGCAGCGCAGCCTCATTTACAATATTCGCCAGCTCCGCTCCGGATGCCCCGGACGCCATTCTGGCAATCTTGTTGAAATCCACATTATCCGATACTTTGATCTTCTTTGCATGTACCTTAAGAATTGCCTCTCTGCCGCTTAGATCCGGCAGTTCTACCGGTACACGCCGGTCAAAACGTCCCGGACGCGTCAGTGCCGGGTCCAGAGACTCCGGTCGGTTCGTTGCCGCCAGGATAATCACTCCTGTGTTGCCCTCAAAACCATCCATTTCCGTGAGAAGCTGATTGAGTGTCTGCTCACGCTCATCATTTCCGCCCATATTTCCGTCACGCTTTTTGCCGATGGCGTCAATCTCATCAATAAATACGATACATGGTGCTTTCTCTTTCGCCTGGCGGAACAGGTCACGCACCTTTGAAGCGCCCATGCCGACAAACATTTCCACAAATTCAGATCCCGACATCGAGAAAAACGGTACGTTCGCCTCTCCGGCGACAGCCTTCGCCAGCATCGTCTTACCGGTTCCCGGAGGGCCGACAAGCAGAATACCTTTTGGCATGGATGCACCAATCTCCCGGTACTTGTCCGGATTATGCAGATAATCCACTATCTCCGTCAGATTCTCCTTCGCTTCATCCTCGCCTGCCACGTCTGTGAACTTGATTCCCTCCGAAGACTTTACGTATACTTTGGCATTCGACTTGCCCATACCGAACATCATCGCGTTCCCGCCGCCGCCGGCTTTGTCCATCAGACGCTTGTACATAACCTGGCCGATTATCATGAAAATGGCGATCGGCACAATCCAGCCCAGCAATGCGCTTAAAAACGGAGACATCTGCTCTACAATCTGACTTGCAAACTCCGCTCCGGAATCATGAAGCCGCTGTACCAGATCCGGATCATTCATCGGACCCGTCTTGTAAATATTTCCATCCTTGTCCGTAAAGACGATCTCACTCTCATCGATCTCGACTTTTGCAATCTTTTTATCTTCCGTCATGGTCATAAACGTTCCATAGTCCACTTCCCTGACCTGACGCTCTGCCATCCACGGAATCGCCATAAAATTCAGCATCATCAACAGCAGAAAAACCATAACATAATAGAAGATCAGAGGTTTTTTCGGTGTTTTTACTTCATTCATACTGACTCCCCTTTCCTGTTTATTCTCTTATATATTGTGATAATTTTAACACGGTTTCTAAACAGTGTCATATTATATTTTTATAAACAAATCTAAAAAATTTGCGATCCGTTTTCCACACAATCCAGATGCAGAGTGATTTTTAAACAAAAAAAGATCCCGAAAAAATCTTCGAGATCTTTACAGAGGCGACTGACGGATTTGAACCGACGATCAGGGAGTTGCAGTCCCACGCCTTACCACTTGGCTAAGTCGCCATATTTAAGCACGGACAGAATAATGATGCCCGCTTTACAAAATTACTGATAAAAAAACTCCCCGAGTAGGACTCGAACCTACGACAGCGCGGTTAACAGCCGCGTGCTCTACCGACTGAGCTATCGAGGAATACTAACTGAAAGATACAAAATGACACAAAATGACGTAGCTAGTACGTCATTTACTATATAACAAAATTGTTATAATTGCAATACTTTTTTAAATTGTACCTTCAAAACTTCATACAGAAATCATCCAACAAACTTTTTGGTCAAGCCCTCGATCGATTAGTAACAGTCAGCTCCACACGTTACCGTGCTTCCACCTCTGCCCTATCTACCTTGTAGTCTTCAAGGGATCTTACTCACTTATGTGAGGGATATCTCATCTTGAGGGGGGCTTCACGCTTAGATGCCTTCAGCGTTTATCCCTTCCGGACTTGGCTACTCTGCCATGCCGTTGGTCGACAGCAGATACACCAGTGGTCCGTCCATCCCGGTCCTCTCGTACTAAGGACAGCTCCTCTCAAATATCCTCCGCCCGCGCCGGATAGGGACCGAACTGTCTCACGACGTTCTGAACCCAGCTCGCGTACCGCTTTAATGGGCGAACAGCCCAACCCTTGGGACCTGCTACAGCCCCAGGATGCGATGAGCCGACATCGAGGTGCCAAACCACTCCGTCGATGTGAACTCTTGGGAGTGATAAGCCTGTTATCCCCAGGGTAGCTTTTATCCGTTGAGCGATGGCAATCCCACTTTATGCCACCGGATCACTAAGTCCTAGTTTCCTACCTGCTCCACCCGTCGGTGTCGCAGTCAAGCTCCCTTCTGCCTTTGCACTCTTCAAATGGTTTCCAACCATTCTGAGGGAACCTTTGAGCGCCTCCGATACCCTTTCGGAGGCGACCGCCCCAGTCAAACTCCCCGCCTGGCATTGTCCCACCGCCGGATCACGGCGGCTGGTTAGAAATCCAATACTGCAAGGGTGGTATCCCAACAGCGACTCCCTTGAAACTGGCGTCCCAAGTTCTTAGTCTCCCACCTATCCTGTACATGCAGTACCGAATCCCAGTACCAAACTGGAGTAAAGCTCCATGGGGTCTTTCCGTCCTGGCGCGGGTAACCAGCATCTTCACTGGTACTTCAATTTCACCGGATGCATTGTCGAGACAGTGCTCAAATCATTACGCCTTTCGTGCGGGTCGGAACTTACCCGACAAGGAATTTCGCTACCTTAGGACCGTTATAGTTACGGCCGCCGTTTACTGGGGCTTAAATTCAAAGCTTCGCTTGCGCTAACCTCTCCTCTTAACCTTCCAGCACCGGGCAGGCGTCAGCCCATATACTTCACCTTTCGGTTTCGCATAGACCTGTGTTTTTGCTAAACAGTTGCTTGAGCCTATTCTCTGCGGCCTGCGTTAGCAGGCACCCCTTCTCCCGAAGTTACGGGGTCATTTTGCCGAGTTCCTTAACAATGCTTCTTCCGCCGGCCTTAGGATTCTCTCCTCATCCACCTGTGTCGGTTTACGGTACGGGCACACATGAAACAATAGCGGCTTTTCTCGGCACATGGCTCACACGCTTCGCTACTTTAATTCGCTCCACATCACGTCTTCGGATTGCCTGGCGGATTTGCCAACCAGACTCCTTCTCCGCTTGTACCGGTATTTCCATTCCCGGCTCGTGCTCTCCACATGCGTCCCCACAGTTCTGTTCATATGTGGTACAGGAATCTAAACCTGTTGTCCATCGGATACGTCTTTCGACCTCTCCTTAGGCCCCGACTTACCCAGAGCAGATCAGCTTTACTCTGGAAACCTTGGATATTCGGCCGAGAGGATTCTCACCTCTCTCTCGCTACTCATTCCGGCATTCTCTCTTCTTATCCCTCCACTGCTCCTTCCGGTACAGCTTCGTCGGTCTTAAGAATGCTCCTCTACCAATCACTTACGTGATTCCACAGCTTCGGTGTTGTGTTTTAGCCCCGGACATTTTCGGCGCAGGACCTCTCGACTAGTGAGCTGTTACGCACTCTTTGAATGTGTGGCTGCTTCTGAGCCAACATCCTAGTTGTCTTTGAAATCCCACATCCTTTTCCACTTAACACACACTTTGGGACCTTAGCTGGTGGTCTGGGCTCTTTCCCTTTTGACTGCCCAACTTATCTCGTGCAGTCTGACTCCCATTCATCATCTACATGGCATTCGGAGTTTGATATTCTTTGGTAAGCTTTGACGCCCCCGCGGAAATTCAGTGCTCTACCTCCATAAGACTAAAATGAGGCTAGCCCTAAAGCTATTTCGAGGAGAACCAGCTATCTCCGGGTTCGATTGGAATTTCTCCCCTACCCACACCTCATCGCCACCCTTTTCAACGGATGTGCGTTCGGTCCTCCATTGCCTTTTACGGCAACTTCAACCTGGACATGGGTAGATCACCCGGTTTCGGGTCTACGGATACTGACTTGACGCCCTATTCAGACTTGGTTTCCCTTCGGCTCCACACCTTAAGTGCTTAACCTTGCCGGTACCCGTAACTCGCCGGACCGTTCTACAAAAAGTACGCGGTTGTGCATATAAAGCACTTCCACAGCTTGTAAACACAGGGTTTCAGGTTCTCTTTCACTCCCCTCCCGGGGTCCTTTTCACCTTTCCTTCACAGTACTATGCGCTATCGGTCACTAAGGAGTATTTAGGCTTACGGGGTGGTCCCCGCTCATTCCATCAAGGTTTCTCGTGTCTCGATGTACTCTGGATTCCGCCATGTCATCTTTCCTTTCGCTTACGGGGCTTTCACCCTCTCTGGCAGGCTTTCCCAAAACCTTTCTGCTAGGATCAATGAATCAATTATGCGGTCCGAACCCCGGAATGCACGCATTCCGGTTTGGCCTCTTTCCATTTCGCTCGCCGCTACTTTGGAAATCGATGTTTCTTTCTCTTCCTCCGGCTACTTAGATGTTTCAGTTCACCGGGTTCCCCTCCATACGTTATGGATTGGCGTATGGATACATGAGGTATGCTCATGTGGGTTTCCCCATTCAGACATCTACGGATCAAAGGATATTTGCTCCTCCCCGTAGCTTTTCGCAGCTTATCACGTCTTTCATCGGCTCTTAGTGCCAAGGCATCCACCCTGCGCTCTTTTTTGCTTGACCTCGTTTACAGTTTCTATAGCGTTAGAAACTGGGTCTTTGCGTTTAATAACGCGGATCGAATTGCTTCGATCTTGAACTTTCGTTCGTTTGGTTTGGTCGTAAACTTTGTTTACGATATTCTCGGATGTCTTGATAAAAAATCATTTTCATCAAAATCTTCTGTATG